>CAZRFT010000359.1:0-32222 GCA_964599255.1 uncultured Neptunicoccus sp.
GATCTCGGTGATACCCAGCTCGTCGAGAGTTTTCAGCTCTCCTTCGTCCGTAACACCATCTTGGTCGGCATCTTGCCAAACGCGCATATGCTGCCACATCGCATCGTCAGAGTTAAAGACACCGTCGCCATTCCCACCAGAACGATACGTAAGCTGCGTACCGCCATTGCCGTCAGACACTTCCTGCAAAGAAAGCGCGGTTTCGACGCCGGGGAGATAATCCTCGCCAAGTAGGGCTTTTTCTTCGTCGCTTAGCGTCCATGTCTGCGCAAGCTCATCTGAAACGGTGACAGCTTCGGCCATATCAAACGCGCGAAGGCCCTCAAGGTCCGTATGCGCACCCTTTAGCCAGTGGGCGAACGACATCTCAGCTGCAGAGGTGATCATTCCATCCGCACCGCCAAACGCTCCACTGCCAGCAAGGTCAATCGTCAAAACGCCGTCATCAGCGCCTACCCAACCCGTTTGCTCAAGCGTGCCATCGCCGTCCCAGTCAAAGAAATTGGCTTGGTTGAAGTTCAACTCGATACCGTCGCCGTCAAGGTCTATGGCGATTGGAATATATGCGTCACCCCAATCCTTGAGGTCATCTCTCTTTTCTTCCTTTGGGCTCCACGAGTCCCTGAATGCTGGATGGGAGGCTTCGTAGGCTTGATCGGCGGAACCGGGTGTTGAGCTGCTTGTCGCAGTGGAGCCACTATCATCAAGGTCATTGGATGTATTATTCGTCGGTGGACGATGGTCTTTGTCATCGTCGTCGTCATCGTTGTTTGAAGTTTGATGACCGACGTTCTTTTGGTAGGACGTTTCCAGAGTGCCATCTTCGCCATAGACACGGTACGTTTCTGTTCCAACACCGTTGGCATCAACTGTCCGCATTACCTCGACACGCGCACCACCGGAGTTTGTCACCTCCTCTGTAATGACACGACCGTCAGATTTAACCGTCGTCTCAACAGAGTCCCAAGCGCCGTTGTCGACTTGGGTGCTCTCAGTCGTGATTGTCTCAGTTTCTTCCCCGTTGGCATCAAAGTTTGTCGTTGTTTTGTTTAGAACGGGTCTGCCGTTGTCATCTACTGAACGACTTTCCTCTGTTTTTGATATCTTGCCGTTTTTATACTCAGTTTCGCGCGATGTCGTGCTCGTTGTACCTTCGGTGACTGTTGTTTGGGTCGTGGTCGTCCCATCTTCGACGACAACGGTTGTCTCAGTACGGGAGATTTCTTTGCCGTTGGCGTCTTTTTGAACGGAGACGTCCGAAACTACTTGGCCGGATTTATCGTACTTCGTCGAACTTTCAATCGATCCACCAATAGGTAGTTGCTTAACAACCGTTTCGATAATTCCGTTTACTGTTAGCTCTTGTTCGACACTATCAATACCACCTTCAGGGGCTGTCGTCTCATAGCGTACTTTAGTGTCTGTATCGATAGTGGTGCGGATTTCTCGATCGCCGCCTAGGCTAACCAAAGCTTCTTCAGCAGTAAGCTTTAGTTCACCGATCGGACCGTCCGTCGATACTGCGCGAAGTACAGCGTCTTGATAGACACCCGGTAGTTTTTGCGCAGCTTCAGCAATTTTAGAGGGATCGTTTGTTCTCAGCGCCTTAACATACTCCGCTTGCGGGCTCGATGGATTGCTGATCGCAATTTCGATATCTGTTGCGCTCAAACCTGGGAAGGGATTGCCTTCCTCTTTATTGTCTCTTACGTGGGCAATTATTTCATTGAAATGCTCCAGAAGATCTTTTGAACTGTGTATCGTCTCTTTTACTTTAATGACTCTTGGACCATCAACTAATCCACCCGTTTGATCCAGAATCTTCTGAAACGCCACATAAGGACCATTTTCAATTAACCCATCTAGATAACCGTCTCCGATCACTCGAACAACATCTGGAAGATTTTCGACACCACCGGCTTGTTCTATTGCGTCCTTTCGATGCGCTGCCATCTCGCTCCGCACGCCGATCAAATGCATCGCAATCAAAGTTGGATGTAAACCGCCAGGAGCGTCTGCGGGTGAATCGACTACCGATGGACCTTGCATGTTAGCAGCAGAGGAAACAGCTTCGAAGGCTAGAATAGCTGCTTCTTCGGCAGCCAAACCGCCATAAGAGTGGCCAGTTACATTTACTTTTTGCCCCGTTTCATTGAAGATTTTTGTGGCTTCAGCTGCCAATGCGAGCCCTAAATCTGTAGGCTGCCCCGCGACAATTTTTACCCAATTTTCTTGGTCCCCTAAAGGGTGGTCTTCTGTTGGTCCCAAGTTTCCGCTCAAGTCCGAGTCCGTTCCTCGAGCGGCCAGAGTGATTTCACCAGTTTCTTTATCCGTAAACTTATAAATGAATTCGCCTTTTTCAGCTACGAGTTCGTCTACATGAAAACGTTCTTGTACTTCTGCACTTAGGATCTCCTCACCTGGCTTCCCGACATTCTCACCATCTTCCCGACGATTGTATGCCGCATCGGCAAGAAGCGCTTTATCCCTGAGAGATCCAAATTCGTTAACATCGTTTTGCATTAGTCAAATCCTTCTAAAAATACGTTTCTTCGTTCGAACTGGCCGCTAAGGTAGCCCTTCAGAGAGCGATTCCTGATCATGAATCTCAATGAATCCCAACTGCCACGTTCCATAATTCGAAAACTAACGGTGTAGCTGCGAACCTCACCGAGCGAATTCTTTTCAATCGTGAGATGTGAACTGAAAGCGCGACCGTTAATATGCTCAAGCGCTAATTGCTTATGAAAACGCTTCTCACCTTTGGGTGACAAATAGTACAAGTCAAACTCGTTCCTCGTTGAACCTGAAAGATTAAACAAATCGTAAGCACACCCAGGTTCGCACGCACCGAAACTATATTCATAGTAGTCAGCTGAAGCAGCAGAACTCCCTGGAAATACAACCGTTTTTCCACTCAATCCTTGACTCCCAGAGTGTGCGATAAACCTCTCGACAAACTCCTGTGGAGTTTCTGCACGGCGACCTGGTGATGGAATGAATACAGCATCTGTTGTCGCGGCAATGAGCGGAAAGTCTACTAGTTTCGCTGAAATTTTCCATTCAGGCAGGATTTCAACGACACGACTTTTGAACAGATCAAAATCTCGCTGAAGGCGACTTTCCCATGTATATTGGTTGTAGGTGAATACTGCGATCAAACCGACAGAAGCAAACTTACCTAAACTTACAAAATTAAAGCGCTTCAACATGAAGGGGCCTCGCTGATATTTTTAATTCGCGGACCAATTCCGCAACGGCCTCTACCGGTTGTCGCCAAAACTCCTCTTCACCGATTTGCCCCTGGTCGGAAGGGAACATAATCCGAGCGACCAGACCTGCGCGCTTATACCAAACCACGCCATGGCAAAGCGGGTTCGGCGAAATGTCGGAGCCAAAGAACGGGCTGCAATTAAGGTCCAAGGCAAGCTCATCACTTGATGAAAAAATATCGTAGTTTCTTCGACCACTAATCGGCCCATTCAGTGTATGTTCGCGGCTTGCAAGATGTTGTGCGAATACCTGGCCCGTCTTTTCCAAATGCTCTTCCATTCGAAGCAGCTTTTGAACCGCCAACGAGTTTTGAGCTCCGCTTTCGTTCGCCCAAAGTATTGTAAACTTGACAACGTAGTCTTCGTTTGAGGGTAAGGGTCTGCCGGCCTCGCAAGGGCGAAGATTGACGCCCAGCCTCATGTTTCGCTCAACATACCTTAGCGAAGGCATCCAAAACGAGAACCATGCTGACTCTGGGCTCTTCGCGAGAAGGCTTGCATCGAATTCTTTAGTCTCAGTGTTGAACCCAGTTCGCGATGGGTTTCTGGAAACCAACGCCATCCTTTGAGATTTGGTGCGCGGAGCTTCGTAGCTGCTATTTGACCACGGATTCAAATACCCAGATGGCACGCTAAGCCATGTTCCCGTGAACCAAAGGTTTTCCAAAGCATCAAGACGAGGACCCAAGTCGACAAGTTTGTCGCTTTTTGCCAGGTACCCTTGAAACTTGCTCTCCAGCACTGGCGCATCCGAGCTAGCCCAGACAGGGCAAGTGGTCTCTCCGGCCTTCAAGGCAGATGACGCCGCTAACAGAGCCGAGCAAAATAACATAGATATTTGGAATTTATGCGACCTTTTAAATCGCGCGCTCACGCAATCCAAAATATTGGCAAAACCACGCAGGCGGTGCTTTGCAAGAAGTTGGATAGGATGAGGCAAGATATTCTTCGTCATAAATTATTCAAAGGTTCGATTTTGTGTTCTCGTACAATCTAAAATTCGCGTTTAAACGTCTAAATTAATATTTTCGGGTCAATGTAAATCACCCAAGCAACTGCGAATTAAACTCGATGGTCCGCCGCCACTCAAACAGAGCGCATTGGTCAATAAATCTTGTAAAAATCTCCCCAAAATTTAGGTGCTAATTATCTTAAATTGGATTGCGCCTTGTCGTTAACGATCTGTCGCCTCCGTTAAGCAATCAAGCATTTTTTGCGGTAAACTGCCTAATAATTAACCACGGCACTTCATTAATGAAGGTTAACGCGCTAATTTTGCACGCTAAAAAATCAGATTTGACCGGCCTGAAAGAAACACTCCCAGCGGGAATTGTTCCTCCAATTGCTCCACCTATGGATTCTTCTCGAAGCGAAATTCTCCCATAAGTTGACAAAATGACAGAATTTGATTCTTCGTGTTTCAGGAATTCAGAGACAAAGGGATTGATTTAGAGGTTATTCATTTAACATCTTTCTGGCCGAGCCTCCTGACAGCAGTGCAACATTGTACGTCCGACCGAAAATATTTTTTGCTGCTAAAAAATGTTGATGGCAATTTGTTTTTTTGGCAGCCTCCCTCGCCTTTGGCCGCCGCAACAAAACGCACGGCTTCGAGGTGTCGAAATTTTTGCATAAACAGCTTACAAGCGAAACGTTTTGGACTGGCGAGGTTTCGTATTTTCAACTAAAGCATAACGCATAATAAATTGGCCCTTACCACGGATATGAATACAATTACCTATTTCAGAACAATGTTGAAATTGCATAGAGATCTACTCCTGTCGCCAATTACGGCGTTGCAAGGCTCAAAAAATGCATCCGTAGCTACGCGGGCTGCGAACTTCAGAATGAAGTTGAAGCGGTCAGATATTCGGTTTGGTTTCGACAAAGCCAAAGAACTTTTCTATGTCACACGCGACACCGAAAGGCACTTTTTTGGCAACCTTCACAGGGGAATAAAGATCTATTCCCAAGGCGTTGACGTTCGCGCAACAAAGCTTTTTGATTCCTATCTGTTGGGCCAAATAGACTTTGCACCTGATGATATTGTGGTCGACTGTGGGGCCAACTATGGCGATCTTTGGTTATCTCTAAAAGACAAATTGCAACCCGAAAACTACATAACGTTTGAGCCCGGCGAGATGGAGCATGCTTCAATTCGAGCAAATGCACCATTGGGTCGTCACGTTAAAATGGGCTTAAGTGACAAGGCGAAGAAAACAACTTTTTATTTGAGCGAAGGTACAGCTGACTCAAGTGTTATTAAGCCTAAGAACTTTAACGAAATAATCGAAATTGAGACTGTTTCATTGGCAGAATATATTGACGCCAATGAGATCAAGAGGATTAAACTCTTTAAACTGGAAGCCGAAGGTTACGAACCAGAAATTCTTGCGGGTGCAATCGGCGTGCTTGATCGCATCGATTACATCGCCTTGGATGGTGGAAATGAACGCGGCACCGCCGAAGAAGAAACGTTCTCGAAGTTGGCCAATGTGTTGCTTTTACAGGGGTTTGAGTTGGTCTCGGTGAATTTCAAGTCCAGCCGAGCGCTTTTTCAAAGACTCTAGGGATTTCGAAGTGGCTTTGCGGGAATTCCCGCTACCGTCGTGTTGTCTGGTACATCTCTTGTAACTATAGATCCAGCGGCGACGATAGCATTTTCACCGATTTCTACATTTGGCAAAATAATGGCATTTGCGCCAACCCAAACGTTTTTTTGAATGATTATGCTGGGGGACCGAGTATCCAAAAACTTGTCAAGGTTCTTTGGATCGTGGTTGGTCGATACCAAAGAAACGCGCGGCCCTAGCAAAACACTTGAATGCACCCGGATGTGGTTTCGCGCCTGTACGTAAAGAGACGGTGACGCAGCGAGGCTAAGATCGAACCGATCTTGACCATCCCGTATGACTTCGATCCTTTCTGGGAAAATAAGCTTTGAAGTGTAATGGGTGTACTCAGGATAATTTGGACGCAGAAGTCGATTGAACAAGGTTTGAAACCTGTGCATACGGCGCCCCAC
The DNA here is from genome assembly GCA_964599255.1 of uncultured Neptunicoccus sp. Lineage (GTDB taxonomy): Bacteria > Pseudomonadota > Alphaproteobacteria > Rhodobacterales > Rhodobacteraceae > Amylibacter. The sequence goes on from CAZRFT010000359.1 coordinate 6,298, forward strand.
AAGTTTTCGATCATGTTTGCTTAGATTGCGTAATGTCGTCATTGGCCTGTTCGATCCAAACGGTGAGTGTTTCTTAGCATATTTAAATACGCCTCGCGCTGCTTAAGAGATGTGAGAAGTTGATCCAACGCTGCTACCGGGGCAACTAAATTGTCGCGCAGTAAATGAGCACCATAACCTTTATCTTGAACGGCAGTTGCTCCGATAGCACCAAAGAACGGTGCTTCGATTAGGCAGGTAGAAATGCCACCAATAACGATATGGATGCCTTCCTGATCCAAATAATCCCTAAAACCCACGTTCAGTGGGGAAACTGTAAATTGATTTTCAGGTTTATGAGAAAACCCGTACTTCGACCGCACATGAACCTCCGCGTCGGCAATTAGTTTTGGATCCGTTTCCTGCAACAATTTTTCAAGTGAATAGGTGTCGTCATCCACAAGTAAAATTTTGATTTTGTCATGTTTTTTGGCGGTTATATTCAGATCCGGCAACTTTTGTGGGAATGAATCTGATGACAGTGTGAACGTCGTAACCAAAGTTTTTGCTTTATGTTTTTGACGATACAAGACTTCAAAATATCTGGTCCAAACTTCGTAGTTGTTTGGTGCCATCTCGAAAAGCGGAATATGATGCTCATTGAAGCGCGCGTGCATATACGCTTTCGAAACCATCCCGTTCCTTTCGGCGATTTCCAAAAAAAGACACCAATTTCTCGGATCGTCCAGAACATGGAATTCATCACATTTTATTCCCCCAAGGACACGGGAAAGAAACGGATTAAAATGATATCCTTTACCCAGGCCGATGTATCCAGTTCGGCCGGCATAGGTGCTACGAAAGAAATGCCTGTAAGAGATCGCCGGGAAAATCGAAAAATAGTTTGTCAAAAAATGCACGGGATTTGAAACGTGCACAACATTCAACACATTGCCCTGAAGTAGAGTTCGACGTTTGTCTGACCGTGAGTCTCGAAATTTACGATAGTTTTGTCGAACAGGAAATGAATGAAGCTTCGTAATTGTGCTGCTACATTTTGCCCAAATCAGCGAAAGAAGAGACAGAACAAAGCACAGAACGTGCAGTGGCAAGCGCATTACTCTCTTTAAATTTGCCATAGCCAAAAACCGTAAACCGAAATTGCGAATAAGTTCAAAAAAATAAACAAACGTTTTAAGCTCGACTCGATGGCCATCAAATACAACAGAGCAATCATATCTGCGAAGATGATAGACAACAGAAACGCCGCGGGTCCCTGGGTTGGGATCAGCATCAAAAGGAAAACAATCATCAAGGCGTTTTTGGAAATTGGATACAGCAAATGCCAATTTGTTTTCCTTTTTATGAGCTGCAGATTAACATTGGTCCAAAACTGGAGCTGTTGCCCGAGAAGAAAATTCAGTGCAAAAAAGATGACTAAATTCTCGATGTTGAAAGAGATTTTCAAGAACAACAAAAGGTCGGAATAAACGAAGCTACCAACCAAGAGCAACCCAGCTCTTATTGCCAGGCTGATGAAATACGATTGGTGTTGGAATTGATTTTGGCTGATGACACTTGAATCAACCAATTTGAAAGTGCGTGACGCGATCTTGTCAAAAAAGCTTTGTAGTGAGTTGTGCAACGTGTCAAAGACCATCTTTAACTTCAGCAAATCCACGGCAAGGTTGGCCCCCAAAAGTGGCGCAATAAAAATGCCAATTGCATGTTGCCTAAGAGCGGCAAGCCCACGTGTAATAAACTGATAGGACCCATAAGATTTCACCAAGTTCGTGAAATACTTGATCCGTACAAAACTGGTTTTCCACGCGCCTTCCGGCACAGACTTCAAAACCAAGTAACCAACGGTGAGGCTTAGAAATAAGTAAAAGAACAAATCGGTAAGAATATAGAGCGTCAAGTCACTGTCAAAATGCCTGACAATTATGACCGTCGCGGAGATCTTGAAAACGCTTGCAAGTATGTTGATTTTCAAGAGCTGGGGAAACAGCTGATAGTAGTTCGCCACCAAGATTAACGTACAATATCCGGCCAAAGGATACTGTTTCAATAGCAAGCAGATTTGGTCCATCCTTTCTACGTTTGGTAATTGAATAAGGGCGAACGCAACAAATAGGATCGTTAAAATGAGGGACTTCGCGACTAGTGAAACTAGAATTGCGGATCGCTTTTCTGGCTCGGGCTCGCTCGCAAAAAATCGTTTGAATATGTCGTCGATCACGTAGCAAACGGAAAAGCAGACTGCGATCAGGCCTGCCAAAAAAATGAATGCGCCGTAGTATTCGGCGTCGACATTCGCAACAAAATAAATATCCGCCAGCCGTGACCCAAGCGAGAAAACGGCTGAGCTGGATAAAATCCCGAACACCAAGTTAATATTTTTTTTTGATACTAGCTGCAAAGGAGTTCACTTCAATTTTGGTTAAAATTGCAGAACAGCGCCTTCGCTCGATCTGCTTTCAAAAAATATAGTAATATCGTCCCTCTGCCCAGCTTCAATTGAGCTAATTCGCGAATAACCAATTGACCGCAATGACCAAATCCTGCGCTAAATGGTCGGCGCCTGTGGATGTTAAATGATTGCTATCGAAATACAACGGCTCCCAATTTTCCGTCGCAATAACACATTTGGCCTGGTCACAGAAAGATTGGGCAACGGGAAAGAAGGCCAACCCTTGGGTGTTTGAATGGGCGTTCGCCAATTTTTGAAAGCTGTTCGTCATCTGCGCTAAGTCTTTAGGAGACGCTTTTGAAGGAGCATCGCTTTTGTCTGCCTGGCGCAGCTGATTGTGCAATTGTTGAGGAACAGGAATTTCATAATACGGCACCGGGCCGACAACCGCTACTCGCAAACCATTGGCAGAAAACACACTCAGCGCTCTGGCAAGTTCTTGATTGTAGTGGTCAATTGAATAAACGTCCGCGAAATGGATCAAGAGCTTTGTTGCACCGACGGATTTTGCCTTTTCAACCAATATCTCTGCCGTTGCTGATGGTGAAAATATGGGCGGGTTCGTGGCGCTCATATATACGCGCACGTCATAACTACCGAATACCTGTGTCAAATTTGACTTGATTGAGTCCATATGACTGTTCCCAATCAATAAAACCGCGGCGTCTTGTTCAGCAGAATTTATCTGACATAGCTCACTCGTCGGCTGCAAGATGCGGAACAACTTTCCACAGCGGTACACAGGTATGTCATCCATAGCGTTAAAGACTGCACGTTCTCTTTCATCGAAGCGATAGGTCTTGCTCCAGTTTAGGATGATTTGTGATGATCCGAATAGCAAAACAATGAAGGCAAGGTATTGCCACGTTCGAAAGCCTATTTTTCGCTTTTCCAGAGTCTGGTAGGATATGGTTGCCAAGACTAAAGACAGCAGCATTATAAAGAATGTTTCTAAAGCACTAAATGCAGTACTTTTTTGGCTGGAAAAGGCTTGGTATCCAAACGCTGCAATTATAGGAAAGTGAACAAGGTAGAGCGAATAGGAAATATTTCCCAACGTCACAACCGGTTTCAAAAACTGTCCATCGCAACGAAAACCCAGTAGGGAATTGGATTTCAAACTCAAAACAACTGCAGTTAGAATGCAAATTATCAAGGCGAACGATGAAGGATGCCCTTGTAGCAAGGCCCGGTTGTTGGGGCTTATTTGAGCTCCTAAAATGAGGCCCAGAATTGCAACAATAGCAACACTGGAAAGCATATGTTTGTGTTGGGATTTTAGTGTTCTTAAAGCCGGTTCCAGCTGCAAAAACGCCAGTCCGCCTAGCAGAAACTCCCACAATCGAAATGGCATCAGGAAGAACGCGGTTTTTGGCGAAATCGTCAAGGCACCCAGGCACAGAACAAATGCAACGCCGATAATGCCAACTTGAGTGATCCAGCCCCGCGGAGCAAACAAGATCCACACGATGGGAAAGAAAAGGTAGAACTGCATTTCTAAGCTAAGGGACCAATAATTTAGAAATGGTCGAAAAAATGCATTGGCAAAGTAGCTGGCTTCATTCCAATAGAGAAAATTCGACAGGAATGCGACGCCCCACACCGTTTCCTGTACCACCCTGTCACTTTCGAACGGCAAAGTCGTCGCGCCAAAATAAATCATGGATACTACGAGTACAAAAATTGCTGGTAAGGCCAGTCGTTTTATGCGCGCGCTATAAAATGCCAAAACAGATCGTTTCGGGAAAATCGCGAACATCAAATATCCGCTCACGACGAAGAACATATCTACACCCAGAAATCCATTTCTAAAGAGCGGGATATTTAAATGGTATAAAAAGACGATACTTACCGCGAGAGCACGGAGAATTTGGATGTCGTGTCTATAGGCGTGCTGCAATTTTTTATCCCTCAAGACTGGAAAATGGCGACATAAGTCCTGTGCCAGGAAAAATTGCCCAGATAGATTTCGATCATTTCGCCGTCGATTTTCATTTTACGCGACATAAGTTCGTTTAGCTGAGCGGCTGTTTCTCGTGTCGTCGCGTTTTGGGCGACTGGCACTGCCCATTCAGGTGCAATCTCGCGAAGTGCGCCGCCTCCGTCATTGAACAAGATCATCTTTCCAAACGATCCGGCTTCAAGCACAGGAAGGCCAAATCCTTCATATTTTGACATGGTTATGAAAGCGTCGGCGTTTTGATAGAGCCAATTGCGTTCGTTATCGCTTCTAAATCCAATATGCAGAACTTCTTTTTGTTCCTTTGCCCATCCCGCCGTTTGTGTGAATTCATTGGGATCACCGCAGATTACGACCTTATGCCTTTGATCGAACTCCTGGTTATAGAACTCAACGGTCTTTACGAGTCTCTCAACATCCTTGTGCGGCCTCATATCTCCAACGTACAAAAAATATGGATGCTTGGAGACTTCCTCAACTTGGGTACATTCGACAGTTGATAAAGGTGTGAAACCTTCCCCACAAACAACGATTTCCTGCTTTCGCGCACTGCGTCCGAAGAACCGCCGCAGATCCATTGCCGTGGCCTCTGTTGGGACGAAAATTTCATAGTATTTTCGCAGGAACGCTAGGATAAGGAAAAAACGGTAGATGGTTTTCTTAACCCGCGTGAAGCTTCGAAAGTAGCCGGGAACGGTCAATGGAATCGCATCATGGATAACCAGTTTCACACGTCCTCTAAATCCGATGGGAAAATTGAAATGTGGGTAGAAATAGGTGTCCTCATCTCCCAGGTTTGATCTAAGCCAGGAAAGCATTCTCGTTTGGTTCTTGAGTGAGAAAGGTTCGACATTTGTATAGACCACAAATCCACGCTCGATCGCTGCACGAACCAGTTCATCTATTTCTTTGACGACGTCATAGTCCTGGTTTTCGTTCAAGATAACTTTGACGTGGCTGGGGGAACTATGCTCGAGGACCTCCTTCAACAAACCGGTCGTGAACGTCGCCAGCCCGCCATAGTTCTGGCTGAGAAGTCGTGCATCAAAATAAATCATCAAGCCAAGTCCTATTTTCGCAATTCAGCCATTCGTTTAGCGAAATCAAATTGTAAAGCGCATGAGGGTCTGCGTCAGTTGCCGAAATTGCACCAACCAGTGTACTTATTTGCGATCGTTTCATTCCGAGGATTTGGCCCAGCCGCGAATTGTTTTCTCGCAACGCCGCAATCTGAGGTGCAAGCGACGAAGTCAAAAAATAGTTCAGCGGAGGCGTGAACCCCATCTTCTTTTTCTGAGCAAAGCCGTCGGACTGAGTTTCCAGATACGTCAGAAGTAGGTTTTTGCCGGGTTTTTCTTGTTGGCTTTGCACAAAAGTTTTCAGTCGTGAATCGAGGTAGGGAGCGCGCAATTCAACACCACATGCCATTGAGGCCCTGTCACTCTTGAACAAGCAGTTTTCAGTCAGATAGATAAAACTGTCGAAGTCAGAAATCTTCAGATCACGTTTTTGAAACGCATCAAAGATCGCGTCAATTTTTTGCTCTCCTTGATCAAAAAAAGAGACGTCGCGATAGAGAACCGCCCTCAGAAACCCCAACTCAGACTTGGAAAACAGGGCCTTGGTGAGTTTCTCGGCACGGGCCTGTGCTTCGATTACGTTCAATCGAGTGAGCAGCCCCAGAACCATTTTATGTATGCGCTTTTTTCCGACAGAGAGTTCCAATGCTCGTGCATAAAAGCGGCGAAATCTAAATAGAGGATGCTTTTCGAGCTGAACCCTGTTGTAGCCGCCGAATAGTTCGTCCCCTCCGTCTCCGGTCAACACAACTTTGGTCTTGTCACGAACATGGTCAGACAGATGGTGCAATGCCACCTGCGATACATCGCTGAACGGCATGTCATTTTTCTGAGCAAGACTCTGAAACGATTGGCGAAAACTCTCTGGTGACAAGAAAACCGTTTCGTGCTCGATCCCATTTCGACGCGCAAACTCCTCAGCGAGGACATGTTCGGAATAGCCGGCGGTTTCAAAAGCAAGAGTATATGTTGTCGTCGCGGAAACTTTATTGGCGGCAATAGCAACGGCGGAGGAGTCTAACCCTGACGACATGAACACGCCAACGGGAACGTCGGCAACCATAGTGTCCCGAACACATGAGTCAAAAAGCGTTTCAAAATTTTCCGATAGCCCGCGATGCTCGGTCAGTTGAATACGCTTTGGCGCAATAGGCCCAAGGGGCTTTCCCACAAAATAGTGGGCCGCGGGAAATTGCTGTATTTCATTGACCAGTGAGTGACCCGTTGCGCCAAAATTGGTCGCCAAATAATGAGCGAGCCATTCTTGGTTCACCGAAATGTCCAAACTCAGAGAGTTGGAAACGGCCTCCATCGTGGATGCAAAAATCATTCTGCCCGGAGACTGGTGAAAAAACAAAGGCTTCTGCCCATATTTGTCTCGCGCCACAACACATTGGTTTTTTGACCCATCATAGAAATAGAAGGCGAACATACCTTCAACCTGCTTCAGGATCTCTGATGCGTCAAAATTTCGGAGCAGAGCGAAAAGGACATGTGTGTCCCCCAGCCTCAGGATATCGGCGTCGAGGCCAAAAATCTCGACAAGGGTTGCGCAGTTATAGATCTCGCCATTGTAGGCGATGAATGAGCCATCAGCCTCACAATGAAGTGGTTGATTTGCTTCGTTGCTCAGATTTTGAATTGCAAGTCGCGCATGGCAAACCCGTTGAAACACCCCATCGCCTTCGAACAATCGGCTATTGGAAAAATCCGGACCACGATGCCGGAGCTCGGCGATGCCTACATTTTGGTCAATATCTAGTTTTGCGTCTGAGACATCAGCCAGGAAGCCACACATTTTCTATGTCCCCAATATCGAGACAACACGCGTGTCCCAGTTGTGGTGAATGGCCATTTCTTGTCCGTGCACGCGAATGCGTTCTTTCTCGTCTTCATCAAGTTGCAAAGCCGCCGCAAGGGCTGCACGCGCAGAAGCATTATCGTTAGCATTGAATTCAAAAAACCCAGGCCCCAGGTCAATCTCGGCGGAAGATCCAATAATATTCCCCACGATCGGCTTGCCGGACTGAATATAGTCAAACAGCTTCAAGGGCGATGTACACCACCAATACTTGTTGCTTTTCGTCATGGGGAAAAACAGAACATCGGCCTTGTCCAAATAGCCCTGCACCTCTTCGGGTGCGACTTGGGGAATGTGCAGGAAATTATCTAGATCTGCTGCTTCCGCCAAAATGGCTTTGTCAGTGTCAGCCAATGCATCGCCAATTTGCACAAACAGAAAGTTGGGATTGAGGGCAGCAAGTTCCACAAAGGTCTTCCCTCCTTTGGACTCGCTGAATTTTCCACAATGCACAACCGACGACGCAGCCCCCATTTTATTTGCAGTTTCGCTTGGAATGGCAACTGTCTCGGGTAAGTCCTCAAGTCTGTCACATGCGTCATGCACGACAATTTGAGACTCTGGGAGTTCGTGTTGTTGCACAAAATAGTGACGCAAGGCGTCCGAAATGAACACCAGCCGCATCCGCTTTGCACGTTTAACAACGGAAAACAGCTTTTTGCTCAAACTCCGCTCATATTCGTGATGCAGCTCCAAAAAAACTTCGGCCCGAGAGAAAATCAGGGCGAGAAAGGCAAGATCAACATCGCGGGTAAAAATTTTCTCACTGCCTTGGACCAAAAGGAGGCGCACGTATCGAATGAGAAACCTTATGTGGTCAAACCGAGATTTAATGCGAAATGAGACATGTTGAAAATCACTGGAACTGCCTCCGCTCGATCCAGAGAAGAGCAACGCCTTGTCTCCGAATTTCCGGTCCATTGCGCGAAACATCTTTTCGATCTGGATAGACTGAGCATGCTTGTACGGCACAGCCACTTTTGTGGCGTAAATAACAGATCGCTTCATTGCGCAAATCCAAATTGATCTTGTTGAAAAATCACAGCAAGGAATGCCGCAACTGATTGTTTATCTGGCCTATTTTACAGGCAAATGTGAGTAAATGAGAAGTCCGAAATTCAAATTTTCTACGAGAGTTGCGCAGCATTTTGTCTTCGTTCAGCGAATTTAAACAGAGCGCGTGACTTTCCGTAGATATTTTGACAAAGAATTGAAATAACAAGTTTTTTGACACTGTGAATTTGGAGTTTTTCTTTGCCCAAACGCGTCTACTTTGTTGCAAACACCTCAATCGGAGTTCCGGGGAATATCGGATTTCGAATTCAGAAAATCTGCGATCAACTTGAGGTTAATCCAAATTTTGAGTTCGAAATTTTTGCGAGATACTCAAAAACTCACAAGAACAAAAATACAAATCTCTATGTTATTTTTTCCCGTTTTTTGAACTTGGTCAGAATTCGCCTTTTTACCAAACTCAATTCGCGAAAAATCGATGATTGGGTTTTTGAAAAACTGGAAGGCTTAATTTCTGGACTACGTTCACGACGGATCAAAAGGCGTCCGCCCGAAGTCGTGCATTTCTTTGGCATGCATCTCGACTTGATGAAAAAATACCGCGCATTGGGATCTCAAGTTGTCCTGGACATCCCGATCTTGCCGAATTTTTGTGTGGACGAGATCAGCAAGTCCTCGAAGGGTGCCTATGAATACACCCCCGACGTGAAATACGAAGCAATGGAACGCGCATGTTGCAGCTCGGCGGACAAAATCGTGGTTCCCAGTGAGTTCGTGCGCTCCTTGATGTTGCTAAAGATGCCCGAGCTCGCAACCAAAATCGTAACTGTGCCCTTTGGTGTCGAAGCCTCACCCGATGCCCAACCGAAACCCAAAGGCGAATTTGAAAGCGCTCCTCTGGGAGTTTTGTTTGCCGGAAACGTCTCCCCTCGAAAAGGGATCGAAGTTTTACAAGCGGTCAGCCAGTCCGTTTCGTCAGACCAGTTTAACTTTGACATTTGTGGTCGCATTTACGCGCAACGCTATACTTGGCAAAAAGAAGGCACCGTTTTTCATGGGTTCACTTCAGTCGATCGTTTTATGGAGAAAAACCAGTTCTTCATTCACCCGACATATATGGAGGGATCCGCAAAGGCGGTCTATGAGGCGATGTCCAAGGGCATGGTTGTACTCACTACCCCCAATGCCGGCTCTGTGATTACAAACGGCTTTGACGGAATCGTCCTGGAGAAGAACGACCCAGACCAGTTTGTTTCAATAATGAGCGAACTTGTGAATGATCCGGAGCGATGCGAGCAACTTTCGCGGAATGCCGTTTCTACCGCTCAGAAATACTCTTGGGAAAGGTATGGAGCAAGCCTATGCGATCAATATGCGTCGGTTCAGAATACGTCATGATGTATGATCCGCTCTATTTCTTTGAAATATGAGTCAATTACTACACTCTCGTCGTAGCTTTCGGTGACGGTGCTCGTGATATTCTGACATAGCATTTCATAATGGCTCTCTCCGTTTTCAAAAATCTCGGCAACCATTTCAAGAATGCTCTCTGAACTTTGCGGCAAACAGAAATAACCGTTCTGTCCGTGGACAATAATTTGTTCCGTCGCTGGTATGTTACAGCACACGACAGGAATACCCTTTGAACCGGACTCCAAAATGATCCGAGGCAGACCCTCATTGTAGTAGCTGGGGAACACGAGACAATCGATGTCCTCTAGGAATGCATTCACATCCTGGATCGGCCCGACATACAGGTTTTCGTTCTCTGAAGTCAGCCTTTCGAATGCTTGCTTGAACCCAGCCGACGACGCAGCCTCTTTGGGACCCGCTATACTCACCTTGTAACCTTTGGACTCTAAAGCGGGCACCGCCTCCAAGACATCCAAAACACCCTTATCCTCGATCAAGCGACCTACATAGGCCAGGTGAGGCCGTTTGAATGAGTGTTTTTTCCTCCGGGTGAACTTGCTCGTTTCCACCCCACTGCCCGGTAGAAATCCGTAGTTCCTGAGCCCAACCCGCGCCGCCTTCAGCTTTTCGTAGTCGCCGCGGTTCTGAAAAAAATGGGTTTTCTTTGAATGATTGGATAGTCGGTAAAGCAAATCGAACAAACCGTTTTTTCTTGCTTCTCCCGTCTTTCCAAGGCCCGTTACATTCGCGATCTGCGGAATACGCAAGACCTTGCAAACAAATCCCAGATAGACATTTGGCTTAACCGTATATGTGAGAACGCAATCAGGTCGCTTCGTGAGAAGGTAGGCAAACATCCTCAGTAAGAACCAGACATCGAGCCAAAGCGCCGAAAAGTCGCGGCTAAACTTCACCGGGGTAAAGTTCTCAAGCTCGATTTCCGTTTTCAGTCCGATGTTGTTTTTGGGTGCAAAACACTGGACCTCATATTTATCCGAAAGCGCGGCAATGAGGTTGCCACGATAGTTTGCTAGATTCCAATAATCATTGGAAAAAACAAAGATACGGGCTTTAGGCAAAGATGGTTTGTTCATAACGTTGTTTTACTTGATCCCAGCCCAAGATTGCCGCTCTGTCTTGCGGCATTGGAACTTTTTCATCATTTAGCAGCTGCTCGATTGCAGCGCTCAGCGCCTTCGTGTCCAAGGGGTCCACCAACAGGCCGTTGTCCGCAGAAATAACATCGACATTGCCACTGTTGAGAGCCCCAATGGTGAATGTGCCGCAACTAATGGCTTCTGCATGGACCAACCCAAATCCTTCGAAATGGCCGTCCTCTTCTTGCGACACGAGAACATTTAGGAAACTGCTTTGATACAGCTTCACAAGCTCGTCAATCTCAATGAACCGAAAGCATAGGACCTCCGCAGAGATCTGGACACCATTTCGGCCCGCGAAATTCGCAAATTCTTTTTGAGTCATCCCCACTATTTTGAGCTGGAATTTCGACAGGGTTTCCTCAGGAAGACGTAGCAAAGCATCTAAGAGCTCCTTTAAGCCCTTTCGCTTTTTGGCATTCCCAACGAATAGAATTGAATTCGTCTTTTCCACATTGGGATCATACTTGAACTTATCTTTGTCGATGCCATTTCCAATCGTCTCCACATTCGCGTCACAAACCGAGGCAACCTTTGCCTTAGTATACTGGCTGACGCAGACGACAACTTTGGCGCGCTCAAAGGCTTTGCGAAAAAGCATATGTTTGCGCGGAAGCACGTTCCCATAGGTTCCATGCGCAATCACAATATAATTTAGCTTGAACACAAAAGACAAAAGGTAGGCGACAACTGCATAGTGCTCGCATGCGCAAACCAGCGTTTTAATGCGATGACGCGCTATGTAACTCGCAAGCACCGGCACATCGAAAAGAACTCCAAAATAGCCAAGTGAGGAAAAATAGAGAGACTTTAAATTGTGTATCGACGGTCGAATGTTTCTGATCGAACTCCGTGTTCCAAAATGCTTGTATCCCTCAAATACGTTGGAGGACACGGTTGAATAGCCGTCAACCGCCTCTTGGGAATTCGTTAAGACCAGAGTTGTCGCTATTTCTGGATGCATACAATCATTCCCATTGAGAAAGCATTTGGTGAAATGCGTTCAAACACCGGCAGACCCTCGTAGCCCACCAATTCATAGGATTGCACACCCAACGACCTCAGCCAGCGGTGCATGTCCCGGATCGTCCAATAACGCAAGTGTTCACCGGGCTGGGCACGCCATTGACAGGGAAAACGGCCTGACAACAATCTCAGTCGATACGGATAGTAGCCCGTGTTGGGCACACTAAAAATAAAGGTTTCTGCATCAGAGGCGTAGAACGCTTGAATGACCCGCTCGGGAAATGGGAGATGTTCCAGCACTTCAAAGCAGGTCACTGCCTGAAATTGACTAAAGGCTTCTCCAATGTCGCCATTAATGAGATCAAGCTTGCATGCCTCTAACCCGCGCGCTTTCAGCTCGCCGATCGTCTCGTCGGAATAATCAGACGCTGTGACATCTACGCCCTTGCTCGACAACTTGTGGACAATTTGTCCAAGCCCGCTTCCAAGATCCAGAGTCTTTTTTCCACTAAGTTTTGGAAATGCAAAATCCACGCGATACGTCTGAAAACTATTTAGAGTGTCGATGTCAGCATTTCGTAAAGACCAATAGTTCAAATTTGGTTTGTCTGAAAAATCCATCTCAGGGGTGCGCAACACCAGTTTGAGATCTCGTTTTAATTTACCCAGCATTTAAGGTTCCTCAAAGGTCAATGTTTGCTCTCAAAAAGACTAGATACGTCGCCAAATTGAGCAGAACAACTATCTGCAGATTTCGCCGCCCTAGCGCCAGTGTTGTCAGTGGTATAGATACCAATAGGACCCTCAGAGCCAAGCTAAACTCTGGGAAGAACAAAAGAAACAAACACATGGATACCAAGATCATTGGTAAATAGGTGCTTCTGGTGTCGGAGCCCGCTTGCTTGAATGTCACCAATATCGCTGGAACAATGGCGAAAAGGACGACTTGGATAAACAGTGATGCTGAAAGTGTGAATTCTTCTTGCTCGCTCAGACGATTGATACGGTCAATGCTCCCGAAAATCGAATGATCCAACTTGAGAAATTGTAGCCCGAACAAGAATTTCAGTACGAATATCGGGATCAAAGCAAGGAAAATATGCTCCATTTTGATCAGCCTTATGTAAGAACCGATCCGTGTCGTCCAAAAAACGGCAAACATGGGAAGATGAACTGAAAGAGATGCTAATGAAAGTAGCTTCAGCACACGCAGCTTGCTAAAGACCAGCAAAACAAGAAAGATTCCGATTGCCGAACGTGTCGTATTCAACAAGAAATCTAGGAAAAGTCGGTTTGACAAAAGAATGATTAAAATCATCAAGCTCGAATAGGTAAAACCGCGCAACAGCAAGACTACAAAAATAAGTAGAATTAAAACGCCGGACATCAACAGAACTGAAAATAGCTCGTAGGAAAGGCGAGAGGGAAAGATTTGTAGTATCAGTGTAAACCCGGGATCCAGCAGCCAGCCAAGTTCGGAATTCTGGCTGCGCAAATACCACAAGTAATAGGAAAACCGATCCTGAGTGACATGCTCTTCCGCGACCACATAAAGTGACACAGTGAGGAAGCACATTGCCAAAACGGAAAATGGAAGAACTTGCTTGAATGCTACGGAACACATGACAACCAAACAAATAAGTATGGCTGTGTTGGATGTGAGAAGGGCAGTCAAGAAGTCAATCATTTGCCCGTATGAGCCTAGTTCAATTTTCCACGAAACGACCTGAGAAAACTATCTCTTGTCACGCAGCCTTTAGCACATCCAAAAAATCCGGACGAATATGCCGCATATGGATTTCACTCTCTACAAAGTCAGGGCTAATCGCGCCATCGTTTATAGCAGACCGAGCCATCTCAAAGAAAAACTTAACTTGTTTCTCATCTGGATGAGACTGGTATCTAGAGGGACGACGGCCGAGCAACCAATGAATAGGCTCACGAGGCACCACGCCAAAAATGGGCTTGAACTTGGTAAAACGAAAATCCACTTTTAGACCGGTCTTCCAAGGCTGTGTAAGGCGATTTGTGTTGTGGATGAGCACAGTGTTTTCGTCCAAGTTATCCAGATCATTGTAGGTATCTGGGATAGCGCACACGTTGCCCTTTTCAAAATCCAGTGACATGAAATGTCTGTAGTCTTTCTCTTGCGCCAACAGCGCCTTAAAGAAATCGGCAATCCGCCAGTCGCCAAGCCGTTCGTTATCAAGCAGCATAGCAGAGCTCAGAAACTTTCCACTTCTAAGACGTGCTCCGACCGGTTTGTCCACAGGTAGGTCAAACACATCTACAAAACGGGCATTTACACAGAAAATATCTGGATCAATGACAAAAGACTTGCCTTTGAACGCCATTAACTCCGGAGGCATAAATCTTGATAGTGTAAATGACTGCAGATCAGTCGCTTCGTACTTTGTGGGTTTTCCATTCATCAAGATTTCCTTGTCGAAAATCTCGGAAAACGTCTCGATCTCATCAACATTGATGATTTCAATGTCAAATGGCAACTTTGGCCCACATTTTTTCTCAATAGAATATTTGCTAAGCTTCGCACCCAGCAATTGCTTGTTGTTTGTGTGAATAAAAACGGTGTGCATTAATTACGCTCCCAGAATGACATAGCAATACAAAGGCAGTAGTACGCAAATTGTTCGCAAAGGTCTACGCCGGGACGCGCCCGAAAGAATTATTCTTATCCACCTTTTGCGAAAATACCTCTCAACAGATTCAAATGCGCCTGTTCGATTTCCGCATCATTTTGTGCATCCATTTCGGTAGATATAGGTTCGTTTTTTAAGATATGCGCAATTGCACCATCAACAGTGAAGGCGCGTTTTTTATGAAAGAATCGAACGTCAAGCTTGGGATCGACCGCGACAACCGGACATCCATTCTGAAGCGCTTCCAACGAAACAAGCCCGTATCCGATGCCGACTTGCGTCGTAAACAACAAAGCACTTGCCTGTTGATAGACATCTGCAAGCTGATTGTTCGGTATTGGTTTGCGGATTTCAATTTGTTCCGGAAACTTCTGCTTCAACTCTTCGACAGGTCGATGCGTTTTTGATTTGTCTGTCCCAACGAATACAAACTTCCAATCATAAGATTGTGACAGAACACCAGAAACCACTTTGTATAAGCGATCCGATCCCTTTACCAAATTTAACGTGCCCACATAGAGAAGCTGCTTAAACTCTGCTCTATTTACCGCCTTCACTTGCTTTGGCGAATCTATCGGGCTCATGGCAAACAAGACGGGGCGCTTCAGAATACGGCCCAAGTAACGAGAAGATTGTCGGCCCACTGTCATTGTATAGTCAGAGTGCTTGAGTACAAAATGCGAGATTGGTTTGAAAATTATTTTATGCTTGAGCTTGTCACGCCAGTCTTCCTGGAGTTTTGCCACGCGATAATGATCTTCAGCAGTGCGAACGAGCACCTTCGTTCTGGTTAGTCTGCCGACGATCAAAACCGCCAAACCATTGAAATAAACACCACCAATGCACATCAACAGGTCTGGTTTGTGCTTTCTCACTGCCAAAAACAGGTTCAGTGGTGTCAGGAATAGCCCCGTGATTTTGCGAAGCGCCTTGGGTCCTTTGATTGGGGCGAAACGGTTTTCTAGTTGAAAAGCCTCCAAACCGTCCAGAGCCGCAGAATGTCCGGTAAACTTAAAATCCACCTCTCTTGAAAAAATCGCTGCAAAACGCCTTAAAGTGACATCCTCACCCGCGCTGGATGCAGGCAATTCGTAGTCGCTGATTTTGACCAATACTCGTTTGCGCGCTTCCATATCACTCTTATTCGCCAATCACTGCATCAATGACGGCTTCTATCTCGGATTGCGTCAGATAGGGATGGCAGGGCAAACTCAGAACTTTTTTCGCCACGTCAACAGAGACCGAACAAGTTTCCGTTGGATCGAGATATGCTTTTTGTTCAAAAATCGCCTTTGGATAATGCACTGCAAATGGGATTCCGCGCTCTGTGAGGCGTGCTGAAACTCCATCACGATCTGAACAAGCAATTGTATACTGAGCCCAAGCCGAAATGTTGTGCGCACGAATGGTAGGCGCGACAATGTCATTTCGTTTTGCGTCAGAGATGGCAGAAGAATACATTCCCGCAATCTCGTTTCTGGACTGAATTTCGTCTTCTAATATTTCGATTTTCGACAGCAAAACAGCGGCTTGGAGTGTATCAAGACGGCTGTTGATCCCAATTTCAACATGTTCATATCGGCGCTCTTGGCCGTGTTTTGAAATACACCGAAGACGTTCGGCCAATTCCTTGTCGTTCGTGAAAATAGCGCCGCCGTCTCCGAAACAACCCAAGGGTTTGGTTGGAAAAAACGAAGTACAGGCTATCGTCGTGAGGTTACATGACTTTTTGCCAAAATATGTCGCACCAAAACTTTGAGCGGCGTCTTCAATCACCGGCAAGCCATAGCGATGCGCAAGCTTGTTGAGGTCGTCGTAATCGGCACATTGACCAAACAAAGACACCGGCGCAATCGCCCTGGTGCGCTCCGTTATTGCTGCCTCCACAGCTTGCACGGACAAATTATACGTATCGGCTTCAACATCAACATAGACAGGAACAGCCCCCAACAATTTGATCGCTTCAGCCACTGCAATATAGGAAAAACCGGGTGTAATTACCTCATCGCCGGGACCAATGTTTAGGGCCATCAATGCGACTTGGATCGCATCTGTACCATTGCCGCACGTAATACAATAATTGACCCCAGTGAACTCTTGAAGTTTTTCCTCAAGCTCAAAAACTTCTGGGCCTTGAATGAACTTTCCGTGTTCCATTACAGAGTTAATTCGAGTTCCCAGCAAGGGTTCTAGCCGCGTTTTCTGAGCCTGTAGGTCAAAAAATTTCATCTCTTCTTATCTCTCTTTCAGAACCGCACCGTTCAGTTCATAAACGCGGCCTGTCTGTGTACAGGTCGCCATTCCGGAACCCACAATGGGTAAATCCAGCTTTTGGCCTGCCGCACTCATCCAACCAATTTGTTTGGCCGGAACTCCCGCCATTACTGCAAAGGAAGGCACGTCGTTATTGACAACCGCTCCTGCACCGACAAATGCATACGCGCCAATGGTAACTCCGCAAACAATCGTGCAATTTGCACCCAATGTCGCGCCCTCTTTTACCAGAGTCTTGCGGAATTCTGACTTTCGTTCGACGAGAGCTCTTGGATTGTAAACATTGGTAAATACCATGCTTGGCCCGCAAAAAACGCCGCTTTCCAATTCTACTCCAGTGTAAACACTGACATTGTTTTGGATTTTGCAGTTATCACCAACGATGACGTTGTCACCTACAAAGACATTTTGCCCAAGAGAAACATTTTCGCCAATTTTCGCGCTGCCGCATACATGCACCCAATGCCAGATTCTAGAGCCCTGGCCTATTTCGGCACCCTCATCAACAATCGCCGTCTCATGAACCGTATGAGTCATCAGCTTTGCACCTAAAGTACCAACGGCAAACCGACGCTCTTGTCGTCTCGCGCTGACATATAGGCCGCAGTAAGCAATTCTAAGGATTTCAAACCCTCGCGCCCATCTACTTCGGGCGCTCCAGTACCGCGCATTGTCTGAATGACGCTTTCGTAATAGCCAGGGTGTCCAAACCCGTAAACCGACGTCGTCTGATAGCTCGCATCCGAAACTTCGGCATCGTAGTCCTTTTGGTCTTCAAATTGCCAATGCTGGATCTCATTGACGGCTAGCCCCCCAACCCGCACGGTGCCTTTGTCACCGATTATCGTTATGCTTCCTTCAAGGTTCTTTGGGTAGGTCAACATCGTAACAGACATCGCACCCAGCGCACCGTTGCGCCATTTGATATTCAGAACACCCGTATCTTCGGCCTCGATTTCACGGGTCGTGCTGGTCATTGCGTGAATGCGTTCAACTGGCCCAATCAACCAATCAATCAAATCCACATAGTGGCTTGCCTGGTTCATAAAGGCGCCACCATCGAACTCCCAAGTGCCACGCCAACCATTCCCCATGTCATAGTAAGATTGAGGACGAGTCCAAAAAACATTGAGTTGCACCATCCGGATCTGGCCGAACCTATTTTCTGAAACCGCACGCTTCAACAGTGCCAAAGTCGCGTTCTTTCGGTTTTGTTTAACCACAAACAAACGAACACCGGCTTCGTCGCATGCCTTAACCATTTCAATGCCATCTTGGTAACGCGTGGCGATCGGCTTTTCGCACACCACATGCACCTTGTGTTTGGCAGCCAAAATCGTTTGCTTGGCATGCAACCCACTTGGTGTGCACAAAATAACCAGATCGACATCCATGCTGTCGAGCATTTCGCTCATATCGCTAAAGCCCGGAACTTGATGCCGTGTTGCTGCTGTGTTCAGAGCCGTATTGTCGATGTCGCAAACGGCAACCAAGTCTATAGAATCGTAGAACTTTTCGAGGGCAGAAAAGTGGTTTTCAGAAATCCTGCCACAGCCCACCAAAGCCACCTTGATTTTGCGATTCAAGATTGGAGAAAAAGTGTTGAACATTCCGTCTGTCCTTCAAAGTCTAAAGACGTCGCAACCAAGCTGCTGTAGCGCGTCCCTGTCGTAAAGGGATTTTACATCACCGATCACGGGTGTTTCTGTTTTACAGAGTTCAAGCAACGCTTTTGGTGATAGTTCGCGATACTCATTGTGACCAACTGCAATGATAAGTGCATCGACAGGATCTTCGGGCCCAATAGACCCGAGTTCCAGATCATATTCACTTTTCAGATCCTGATTGTCTGCCCATGGATCCGCTACGATGACGTCCACATTCCAGGCCTGAAGTTCACGGATCAAATCGACCACTTTACTGTTTCGAATATCGGGGCAATTCTCTTTAAAAGTTACCCCCAAAACACCAACTTTGGACCGCGCCACATCAACGCCAGCTTGCAACATTTTTTTGATGACCGAGCGCGCGACATAGCGGCCCATGTTATCGTTAATTCGTCGCCCAGCCAAAATCACTTGCGGATTATAGCCAACCTCTTCGGCTTTGTGGGTGAGATAGTAAGGATCAACGCCGATACAATGCCCGCCCACCATGCCAGGTCGAAATGGCATAAAATTCCACTTGGACCCTGCGGCTTCGAGAACCTCCATTGTGTCCACCCCTAGGCGCTCAAAGATCACCGACAACTCGTTAACAAAGGCGATATTGAGGTCTCGCTGCGAATTTTCGATAACTTTTGCGGCTTCCGCAACCCTTATAGAGCGCGTTTTCCAAGTACCGGCCGTCACAATGCTCTTGTAAAGCTTGTCCACAAACTCAGCAGTTTCCGGGGTGCTCCCACTCGTGATTTTCTTAATCTTTGTAAGGGTGTTGACCTTGTCGCCGGGATTAATCCGCTCGGGACTATAGCCCGTGTGGAAGTCTCGATTGTGTTGCAAACCGCTGGCGCTTTCAAGAATGGGAACACAGACTTCTTCGGTAGCGCCGGGGTAGACTGTGGATTCGAAAATCACAAAGTCACCCTCCCGCAGAACGCGCCCGACAGCATCACTGGCAGACCGCAGCGCAGTCAAATCAGGGCGTTTGGCATCATCGATTGGAGTGGGCACCGTGACAATATAAACTTGGGCATCGGCAACATCACTCAGGTCACTTGAAAACGAAAGCTGCGTAGCACTTTCGATCTGCTCCTTAGTGCATTCCTGAGTGACATCCACACCCTTCGCCAACGCTTTCACACGCTCTTTATCGACATCGTAACCGATAACTGGGCGTAATTTTCCAAATTCTACAGCCAAAGGCAGGCCTACATATCCAAGACCAACAACACAGATTTTTTCCAAGACCTTACCCCGTCTCGATAAGTCAATTTTTTGTAGGCCAGCGACAATGCAATAGCCTCTAACATTATGAATAGCTCAAAACAAAAAGCCAGCGCCGGGCAACAATTCTACTTACAAGCCTTGCTTTTGGCACCCCGCCTTTGATTTTGCAAAGGACGTTTGCATTTTCTGGGACCTGCCAAGATATTTTGTTCCATTTTTGCACATTATTTATTGCCCGACGGTCCGAAGTTGTTCCAACCCACCAAGGAAAATCAAACTCAAAGCCAGCGCACGGTTATAGCCAGAAATCGGACGTGTTCCAACAAAGACAATATCACGCGGCCGCAATTCAAATTGCTCTGCCAAACCCAGATTCAAAACCTCTGATATGTCGAAATGATAGGCATCATATTCGACACCTTCGCCGCGCAACACATAGACATGGCGAAAATCCGCGTCTTCACTACCAAAAATCCCACCGGTGAAAAGCGCCTCAGATAGGGTGGTGCGACTGTTTCGATCAATCGGCATTCGGGAGGGTGCCCTAAGTTCACCCACCAAAAGTGCCGCGTCATCGACATAGGCAATATCCTCGACAATGACATGGTCCCCCGCGCGGAGATTGATGTTTTTATTCTCCTTGCCGAGCAATATTTGCTGTGCAGACAGCCTGTAGTGACCATCCGAACGCACGAGGCGCACGAGGAGATCTCTGTTCTTACCGATATCGAGCCTTTCCGACACCAACAGGTCGCGAAGGCTCATGCCTTGAGTTGGAAGGCTAACGGCACTTGAACGTGATAGCTCTCCGGACCCTGTGGCTCGCACATAAGTCACGGCCCGTTGCGCCGATGCCTTCAAAGTCAGGCTCACATCTAAAGCTGGTAGGTGATTTTCAATCAAAAGCCGGTCACCATCTTGAACGAAAATTTGGTCTCTTTGACCATCAGTCAGCAAAGTACGCGCCGTCATTTGATAACGAGAACCGTCCCTATCCAATGTCAGCAAGTAGTCCCTGTCGCCTTGCAATTGCGGTTTCAATCTTGCCAACAGGCGATCGTAGGTCAGATTTTGATCATCCAAAAAAATGACGTCGGTTCCCAAGTCCCCCACGACCATGACAGACCGAGACCTGAAATTCTCGATTTCAACGGACAAATCTGTGCCAGCAATATTCCTTATGGCCTCTTGGAAGAGCGCTTCACGTGCTTGGCGCAAGGACAGCCCTTCGACCTCGACATCACCGACTTCGATCAGGCTGATTGTTCCGCTCGCTGAAACGACATTTGAAGTCACTTCAATATCGCGATTTGTGCTACCGTCTAGGTTGCTTGAAGCAACAAGCCTCGAGACGCTCAAAGTGTCACCAACACCAATGAAATATGGCTCTTTCTGCACCATCGGGAATGGTCGTGCGCTTGTGGTTACAGAAGGTCCATAGCCATTTGAAATTAAGGCATTTTCAACGGCCTCTGACGCCTGTGACAACGTCAGACCTTCGATCAAAACTTTGGGGCCCTCAGGTAAATCGATACCCCCGCTTTCATCAATGATCACGTCTTGAGAAATTTGTCGCCGAGAACTAACACCGCTTTCGTCAGACAAAAATCCGGACCGCTTCAATGTAAGAACATCACCCGGTATCAATCTGATTTTTGGATTGCCCGTGCCAGATGGATATCGCGAAAACAGTGAGGTTTCTGGAACTCGCTTTGAGCGTTGCGCGCCACCAATAGTAACGATCCGGTGAAACGGTGTTCTATTTGCCCGCGCGACGGCAGCATGATCAATTTCATATGCGGTGACATTGTAGTCAACTTCAGTTGTTTCCGTGTCGTTTACATCCACGGAAAACCCTGGAGAACGCGTGATTTCACCGCAGCCAAACTGGACCAAGAAAGCGGACAGAAAAATTAAACGGCGCATAACTTTGTCCTCTAGGCGACAACCAAAATTGGATCGCTGTTCTTGTGTTTTGACATTACCATTTGCAGCTCGTCAACTTGGGAACTTGTTGTTCGGGCACGTTCGGCGACAGTAATGAGACGATCGGAAACATCCGCGGCCAACATCGCCGGTGTCAGACCCGACTTAATTTCCTTGGAGACAATGAAAACCCGATCATAGGCATCACCCAATTTGCCTATTGTGGCTGCCGTCTCATTGTCGCTCAAGAAACGGATTTCATTCTTAGCTAAATAAACATCAATACCAAACATGGCACCTTGCTTTTCAAGTTGGTCTATTTCTGAAGCATCGGAAATTTGATGACCGTGCTCAGACAGGCCTGGTAGTTTACCCAAGCATAGCATCGCCACGGAATCGCCCGCCGATACGCTGTGTTGTGCGAGGCCCACTCCCAAGCCAAGAATTTTCTGGTCCCGCGCACCACCTATAATTCCAACAAGTTTGGCATCCGCTCCGAGTGAGAATGAGATATCCTGAAGCCGCTCGGCTTGTCTTCCATTGGCCAGCAGCTTCTTGGCCTTTGGAAAAGACGTGCGCTCAAAACTCCAGGTAGGGTCTATGGCAAACCGCCGCTTGAGAGCGCGTCTACTATAGATGATACCAGTCCAACGGGACTTAACAAACACCATCAACACACCGCTCATCATGCCCAAAACCATGCCCATAGCCAAAATCAGCAACTTTCTGGGTTTTGAAGGGCGACCCGGAACATTTGCCTCATCTAACACGCGTCCACTTGCCGTCTCAAATCCAGCAAACAACGCCTGAGCTTCGAACTGTTTAATCACCGTTTCATAAATGGCCAGCTGTACTTCTAATTCTCTTTCCAACGCGGCCAATTCCAAAGCGGACTCGCTCGAAGACCTGGCATTGGTCTGAAGTTCATCCAGAGTCGCCTGCAGCTGGTCTTTTCGCACAGTCAAAGCCACTATTTCAGAGGCAATACGTGCCCCGCCGGGGTACTGCCAAGAAGAGGGGCTTGCGGACCAACCCAACTTGCGGCGGACACTGAGATTTTTGGCCGCCGGAAATTCATCAGCGAATTTGACCCCGTCAAAATCCGACACCCCGATGGACGACAAACGATCCAGTACAGAGATCGCCAGCTCAGCCGTTTCCAAGTCGTCAAGAACCTGCTGAATCTGAGTGGAAGCACGGGCCAAAAGCTCGGCTGATTGCAGATTATTTTCAACGGCATATTCAGCCACCGCCTGACTTGCAGCGTCCAGATCTGCACGCACATTTAGCAACTCGTCTTCAAAGTAATTCAACTCTAAACGCGCTTCGTCTCTGTTGCGCGTAAAAATTTCATCCAAAATGCTTTCAACAAGCAAGTCCGCCAAGAATGCCGCGCGTTTTCCATCCGGATGCTGCACACGCAGCAGGATGATACCATTGTCTCCAATTTCAACATCCATCCGTACTTTTAGAACGCCAATGACCGAAATAATCAGGTCATCGCGTGACGGCACTTTGCGCTTAGATGCACCAAATATCGAGGACATAACTCTTGAAATAAAACCTGGCTCGACAAGGTAGCCATTAAATGAAGGGTCCGTATCGAATTCTCCGACATCGAAGATCGAATCGATAAAAGTCTTGGTGAGAATTCTGTCCTTCAAAGTCTCTGCTTCGCTACTGCCACCCGACAAACTGACGCCTGTAAAAGCTGCAAGTGCCGACAAGTCTCCAAATGAAGACCCCGAACCACTATCTTCAAGCAATTCAAATTTGGTCTGCGCTTCGAATTGAGGAACTGCGAGGTTGAAGGCATAATGCGAAGCCATCACAACGCCTAATACCAACGTTGCCAGCACGACCCACCAATTGTGAACTATAGATTTCGAAATTTCTCCGAAATCAATTTCATCATCGCGCTCGGACATCTGCGACATTGCCCCATTTCAAAAAATTCTGCATCTACAAGCTCGCTAGCAACGTAGAAAGCAATAACCGCTGTGTAATAGTTGCCGGTATATGTGCGCCAGTATCCGCTTGCAATACATTGCCCCATATACCCACTGCTTTTTTAGCTCCGTTACAGCTTTGATTCAATTGCCAGGTTCATCCTACTACAACACTGAAGTCGACACTCTTGCAAACCGCTGATTTCGATCGCGACCCTAGTCTTGGCGTGAATGAATCAACCCGAGAGGCCTGGACGCCCAACGCTTTCATAGTGGAGAAATCCTGCGCGTCGTGCAACTGACGCTGCATAGACATTCCGCAAATCCGCCAGCGCTGGGTTGGCCATTGTTTGCGCAATCCGCTCCAAATCCAATGCCCTAAACTCATTCCACTCGGTCAGTATCACCATCAGATCAGCGCCCTCTGCGGCCTCATAGGCATCACCACACCACGTCACACCCGGCAGAAGCGCTTCGCCCTCGTGTTTGCCCTGCGGGTCCGTCACCTTCACCTTGGCCCCTGCCCCAACCAAAGCCGGTACGATCGTCAGCGACGGTGCATCCCGCATGTCGTCTGTGTTGGGCTTGAACGTCACGCCAAGCACGGCAATTGTTTTGCCGTTGAACGAGCCGTCACACATATCGAGTAGCTTATCGACCAGGCGGCGTTTGATCTCTTCGTTCACCTTGATCACGGTCTCGGTGATCTGCATCGGCGAGGCATGCTCCTGGCCAATACGGGCAAGTGCCTTGGTGTCTTTGGGAAAGCATGACCCGCCATAGCCCGGCCCCGCATGCAGGAACTTGTTGCCGATACGTCCGTCCAGCCCCATGCCATGCGACACTTGCTTCACGTCAGCCCCAACCTTCTCACAGAGGGCGGCGATTTCGTTGATGAAGGTGATCTTGGTGGCCAAGAACGCATTGGCCGCATATTTGATCATTTCGGCACTTTCGAGATCCGTGACCACCACGGGAAACTCTCGCAGATACAGCGGACGATAAATCGCGTTCATCACGTCTGCAGCACGCTCAGTTTCGACGCCAACGACAACCCGATCTGGCTTCATAAAATCTTCAATCGCCGCGCCTTCGCGAAGGAATTCTGGATTGGATGCGACATCGAACTCAAGGTCGTCGCGCGTGGCGTCCAGGATCTCTTTGACCTTGCGGTTTGTACCGACCGGAACAGTCGATTTGGTGACGACGACAAGATAGGCACTTGCGAGCTCAGCAACCTCACGCGCGGCCGCTTCGACGTAGGTCAGATCAGCGTGACCGTCTCCACGGCGCGTTGGTGTTCCCACGGCAATAAAGGCCGCATCTGCACCATCAAGCGCGGCTTTCAGATCCAGGGTAAAGCTTAGGCGTCCGGCATCCACATTCTTTTTGATTAGAACATCCAGACCCGGCTCGTAGATCGGTACCTCACCGGCATTCAATCGTTCAATTTTGCGAGGGTCTTTGTCCACGCAAACAACATCGTGACCGAAATCAGAAAAACAAACGCCAGATACAAGTCCGACATAGCCTGTGCCGATCATTGCAATTTTCATGGGAATCTACCTTCAAAATAATCGCTTTATGGCTATTTACAGCGGCAGCTCTGTATTTTGAAGCGACATGTGATGCCGATCCGCGAATTTGTGGTTTTAGCGGCGACTTTCGCGGAGCTTAGGGCAAAATTTCAGCATTAAGACACTGAAAGTAAACACATTTTCCAAAAACCTTACCCGCGGATAAGGTCAGCCCAACCCGTCTACCAAAGAGGCAATGGCCGCTTCAAGCTTGGCGCGGTCGATTGAGCTGAAATCGCGATCGACTTTGATTTCCAGCCGCCCTACCCCGGCGGTGCATTTGACCTGGCCCGCGCTGCTACGGATGTGGAAGGTGGTTTTGGGCTTGGCCGCCCTGCCATTCTCCTTCGCCGCCACGGTCGGCGTCGGCGCGTCGGCTAGGTTGTCGATATCCTCAAGCCCCGCGTGGCGGCGCAAGACGTCAAGTTCGTCTTTGATCGAGCGGTTGTCCCACCCTGCGAGATCCTGCTTGATGCGGCCTGCGATCTCTGGGCGGTCCTTCATTTCGCGTGCAAGCGTGACGCCCAGGGCGCGCGGGATTTCGGTGGGGTAATTCAAAGCCCCCCCTACCCGTTCAAGCAGCATGGCAAAGGACCGGATGTAACTGCGTTTGGAATAGGCTGCCGATTGAAACAGCGCGGCCACGGCGGAATTCACATCATTCTCTTTGGTGGCCGGATCGGCCGCATAGTTTTGCGCGGCATGCGCCATCTCGGCAAAAGAGAGGTCTTTGCGGATGACGTTCTCAT
>CAZRFT010000360.1:0-5224 GCA_964599255.1 uncultured Neptunicoccus sp.
TCAAAGTCGGTGGCTTTGCCCGGATCGATTTTGTTTTTGATCCCTTCGACGGCGCAAGTCAGCGTCATCGCCATCGCCAGATAGACATTCATTGTCATATCTGCAGCGCGGTTTTCGATACAGTGACGGCTTTGTGGCAAGCGGAATTGGGCAGAACGGTTGTTATAACCGTATGTGATATTTGTGGGTGCCCAAGTCACGGTGCCACCTTCAAAACCACCCACACGCGGGACGAGACCATTATAGGAATTGACAGTCGGACAGGTGATTGCCGTCAACGCCTCGGCGTGGGCCATCAGTCCACCAACCGCCCAGCGGCTTTCGTCCGTCCAGTCACTGCCATCTTCGGTTTCAAAAAT
Source organism: uncultured Neptunicoccus sp. (assembly GCA_964599255.1). Taxonomy (GTDB): domain Bacteria; phylum Pseudomonadota; class Alphaproteobacteria; order Rhodobacterales; family Rhodobacteraceae; genus Amylibacter. Next base: position 360 of record CAZRFT010000360.1, read on the forward strand.
GTTTTGTCCCGGACGGCTTTCATGTTGCATCGACATATTGATATGCGCGCCCGAGCGCCAATCGCCCACAGTGGGCTTCGGCATGAAGGTGACAAACATGCCGTGCTGTTTGGCGATCTCTTTCAGCGTGATGCGCAAGAAAGCCAAACGATCCGACATCTCGAGCATATTGGTATAGTGGAAATCGAGCTCGAACTGGGAATAGGCGCCTTCGGCCACCACGTCATGCAGGTTCCAACCCAAATCCTCGATAATATCGATCATGTCTTTTAAGAAAGGCATCGAGTCGATGGAGTATTCTACGTCATAACCAAAGGCCTGACGGCGCGGCGTGATCGCCGCACCCAGATCATCATCGAATGCTTTGACGGGTTTGCCTTCATCATCGTAAGCCATGACGATAAATTCGGGCTCAACACCTGCATAGCCTTCATACCCATCCTTTGCTGCATCCCGCATCGCGCGTTTCAGCGCTTGGCGAGGGCAGACATTATAGGGCGCATCTTCCCAATAAAGATCAGAGAAGATCATTGCCGTTTCTGGGTCCCATGGACAAATATAGACCGCGTCCAAATCTGGCACGACGACTTGATCACTATCCGCAGGCGATAGCTCTGGCACGTAAGAGATCGAATGGACCGCAAATTGCGGTCCCTTCCCAAGGCATAATGGCTCAAAATCGCTCATCGGCACGGGCTTCGTTTTCGGAATGCCGTGCAGATCGATCCATGCAGCCATGACGTATTTTACACCTGCCTCTTCCAGTTCTTTTTGAACTTCGGGAATACGGGGACGGTTGCGTTCCACCGCGTCAGTGAAGCTTTCGTAATAGACCTTGGTCATCTCTCTCTCCCTTATTGGTTGATTCGTTCCTTGTGTTTAGCCCGGCACAAAATCATCGGGATCAATGCCCGGAACATGTGTCAGCCCAGCAAGCTGCTTCCAGTTGTGCGGATAAGCGGCATAGAAAATCACACAGCGTTCGTCCGCTTCGTAGGTGATGTGATTGTCCTTGGGGATATAAAGGACATCGCCGCGGTTGCAGATATATGTCTCGCCATCGCAGGTCAGGCGGAACATGCCTTCGAGCACATAGATAATCTCGTCACAGGTCAGGTCCCAGGGCACGACAATGTTTTTCAATACATTGATGCCGCCACACATGGTCCCTGAAAATTCACTGGTGACCATTGGTTTAATATAGGTGTCGCTGTCCTTCTCGCCGATTTGATTATATCGATCTTCGACAAGATCCCATTTCATTAGTCTTGGTTTATCGCCCATTTTAGCTTCCCTCTGCGCTTAGGTGTTTTGTGATGGATTCGTTTAATTCGACTTTGTAGCCGTCTGGATCTTCGCAAAAGGCGATTACCCGCGTGCCGTTTTTCATTGGTCCGGCAGGGCGCGTGATGTTCACGCCCGCGGCGGCAAGCTCTTCGCAAGCTTTGTAGACATCTGGCGTTTCAATGCAGATATGGCCCCAGCCATTGCCCTTGTCATAGGGTTCGGCCTGATCCCAGTTACAGGTGAGTTCTAAACAGGGAAACTCCGCCTCTGGCCCATAGCCGATGAAAGTGTTGGTGAATTTTCCCTCTGGGTAATCGGTGCGGCGTTGCACCTCCATGCCCAGAATGCCGCAATAAAACTCCAGCGATTTATCCGTGTCCATGACGCGCAACATTGTGTGCGCCAGTCGAAATCCCTCTGATAGGCTCATCTCAAACTCCTTTTGTCAGATCAGCTACAATTTTTTCTTGGAAGGCGCGAACGCTGTCTTCCCAAACAGGCGACAGCAGACCCCCATCCGCCGCAACGGGCGAGGCGCGTCCCTTCATCATACGTTCGACCATTTCATGGTCTTCTTTGTGTACATCCCACCAGAGGCTTTTCAGCCCCTCGATTTCGTCTTTGGAAAGCTCTTGGCCCTCGGTGGTATAAAGGTATCGCTTCTGAGCCATTTGATTAGGGCCAAGGGGGATGTTCAGATACACCCCCATCTGATCGGGGAAATAGCGTCCAACGATAAAGTTGGGATAAAGCGTCAAGTAGCGCGAGCTCACCGCAAGTGACCCCGCCGTGCCGCTCTCTTCGTCCAGATCAACAGCACTGCCCAAACAATTCCCATCAATGATCGTATAGTGATCCTCAAGCGGTTGATCGGTGGTCGAGGCATGGACGAATTGCACGTGATACGGCTCGATGAAATTTTCCATGATCAGCTTCCAATTGGTCTCAATCGCACCGAAGTCGAGCGTGCCAATCGGTTGCAGCTTGGAAAAATCAATCCCATCCAAGCGATTGATCAGGGGGGCTGCATATTCTTCAAACGCGGGCGCGTCCCCGCTTAGGTTCACAAAGATCCAATCATGCCAGACATGAGTGCGCACGGGGACAAGGCTCTTTTCCTCGCGGTCAAACCCTTCGGTATCGTGTTGATCCGTGCCGCCAAAATGGGGCGATGCCTTTAGGTTCCCTTGCAGATCATAGGCCCAAGCGTGATAGGGACAGCGGATCAACTTGCCCACATTTGCCGGTTCTTCAACCAAAGTCATGCAGCGATGACGGCAAACATTGTGGAAGGCTGAAATTTCACCCTGCGTGTTCCGAACCAATAGGATCGGCAGACCTGCAACCGTAATGGGCACAACATCGCCGGTTTCTTTCAGCTCATGCGCAACGCCTGCACAGACCCAATTATTGCGCAGTACAGTTTGGCATTCGCTTTGCCAGAAACTTTCATCTCGGTAAGCAGCGGGCGGTAGCCCATGCGCAGGTTTTGTATCTGTTTGAAAGCCAGATAAGTGGTCAATCACGCCGTCCATTATGTCGCCTCCAGTCTCGTTTGAGTAAGAATTGATTTTTAAAGTTTTTCATGCCCAACATCACCTCGACATTGGCGATGTCTTTAGAAGAATGGATTTCTTCCTCTAGGAATTTTTGCACTGCATCCTCTGCGTCGCTCACAATCTCTAGGATCAGATCGAAGCGACCCGTGACCCAAAGCGCATAGACGACCCGCTGATCATCTTGAAACCGTTCCGCAATTTGAGAGGGCGAAATGCCGGGCGCTACTTTGATCCCCAATATCGCGTCTGTGCGATAGTCACGCGCCACGGGATCGGCGATTGCCACGATGCGTAGCATATTGCTGTCGCGCAATGCGTTGACCCGATTGCGAATAGTGCCTTCTGATACGCCCAGCGTCTGGGCAATTTCTGAAAAGGCGGTGCGGCCATCATTTTCCAAAATGGCAATGATTTGGCTGTTCAATTCATCCTCTGGCGAGCGGATATCGCGATCCTCACGCAAGTGATTAAGATCATGAACAGCCAATGAACCCTCCGAATCAAACAGTTTTTGCTACGTGTTTGCGAATATCGAAGCCTAATTGCGAAATTTTGCAAGAAATTTGTGTATTTCGTAATTACATTTTAATTTATCGAAATGTACGCCCTAGCTAGTCCGTTGATTTCCAAGGACTTCTTTGACCTGCGCTTCGGCCAGTTTCAGATTTAGATTTCGCAAGTTCCGTCTGTGAATTTCAAAAACCCTAGGCTAGAGTTTTTTCAAAGAATTCCAAAGGCTGGCTTTATGACGCGTTCCACCTCCGACATCCTTCGCGATCGCACGCGCCTCTTGGGGCCAAATTTTTCAACTTTCTACGACGAGCCCGTGCATTTTGTGAAAGGTGAAGGCGTCTGGCTTTGGGATGCGGCGGGTAAAAAATATCTCGATTGTTACAACAACGTGCCCCATGTGGGGCATTGCAACCCACGCGTCGTGGAAGCAATCACGCGCCAGGCGGAAACGCTAAATACCCACACCCGCTATTTGCATGATGGCATTCTGGACTATGTCGAACGACTGACCGCGACCATGGCGTCAGATTTAGACAGTGCCATTCTAACCTGCACAGGATCAGAGGCGAATGACATCGCCCTTCGAATGGCAGAGGCTGTAACGGGCAAGCGGGGGATCATATCGACCGATGCGACCTATCATGGAAACACAGCATTGGTTAGCCAGTTGAGCCAATCGAACACACCTAAGGTTGGATTTGGGTTGCAGCAATATTTTAGATTTGTGGCTGCACCCGACAGTTACCGAAATCCAGATCCCGATGGACAAAAATTTGCAACCAGTGTTGCCCAACAAATTGAGTCCTTGATCGAAGACGGAACAGGCTTTGCTGCCCTTTTGATTTGTCCCTATTTTTTAAACGAAGGTTTTCCCGACAATCCAGAAAGTTGGTTAAAACCCACAGCAAACGTGGTGCACAACGCGGGTGGCGTATTGATCTGTGACGAAGTCCAATCAGGCTTTGGACGCACAGGCAGCCATATGTGGGCGCATGAGAAAATGGGGATCGTGCCTGATATTGTCACTTTGGGAAAACCAATGGCAAATGGTCATCCCGTTGGGGGGCTAGTGACCAAAGCCGATATTTTGGCGGAATTTCGGAAAGGCTATCGTTATTTCAACACCTTTGGTGGCAATCCAGTTTCTTGTGCGGCCGCGATGGCGGTCTTGGAAGAAATGGAAGCGCAGAATTTGATGGCAAACGCCGCTGTCGTCGGGGCACACGCCCGAACCCGGCTTGAGGCGTTGAAGGAAAAGCATGAGGTGTTCGGCGATGTTCGTGGCTCTGGCCTGATCTTCGGCGCTGAATTGGTTTTGGATCGAGGCACCAAAGAGCCCGCAAGTAAGTTTGCAGATCGCGTGATCAATGTGATGCGGCAACGAGGGATTATCCTCTCTAAATTAGGGCGGCATAAAAACACACTGAAAATCAGACCGCCCATGCCATTTTCAATTGAGAATGCCGATCTATTGATCGACACGTTGGACGAGGTGCTTGGCAGCAC
>CAZRFT010000361.1:0-11225 GCA_964599255.1 uncultured Neptunicoccus sp.
CCAAATGTGCGGAAACTTATTTTGAGCAATCCGAACAGCTACCGACACGGTTTGAAATCGTTGTTGGCGAATCCATGATGGACAATACAGCAAGCTGGCGTGCAGGCGGCATCATGATCCAACATATGCCTGACGCATCGCCCTTGCGCGAAGGTGCCACTGAAGAAGATCAAAAACCTAAATTTGATGCCAATGAGGAAGACTGGTCGCGGGTGAATATCCTCCTCGACACCGTAGAAGAGACCGAACTTATTGGACCATTGTTAGATGTTCCAAATCTGCTTTTCCGCCTCTTCCATGAAGAGGATCCGCGGATGTCCGATGCTCAACCAATTGAATTTGGCTGCACCTGTTCTGCGGATAAAGTTCGACAAACCATGTCGATCTATAGTCAGAAAGATATCGCCAAAATGACAGATGACAGCGGCATGGTTACAGCCGATTGCCAATTCTGCGGGGCACATTACGAACTACCGCCCGATGAATTGGGCTTTGAGGCTAAAAAGTCATCACACTCTTGAAGTGCAGCGCGCCCTTTGACAGGGTGCGCCACATGTTTGATCAACCCGAATTTCCAGAAGCACTTGCCCAAGCGATCGCATCCCATGCGTCCGTATCAAGCAGTGATTTTGATTTAAATTCGGATCGACCGCCCGCTGAAAATCTTCGCCCTGCGGCGGTATTGGTTCCACTCCAGATTAAAGGTGGCGCCTGGCATGTCATCCTGACAAAGCGCCCGCAAACGATGAAACACCATCCTGGTCAGGTCGCGTTTCCTGGTGGCAAGCAAGATGTCAGCGACACCTCTCTTGAAGCGACCGCCATTCGCGAAACCTGCGAAGAAATCGGCGTCAAAGCTGCTGACATCAAAATAATCGCAGCCCTGCCCAATCATGAAACTGTCACGAATTTTGATGTAAGGCCTATTGTTGGTCTGGTCGATCAAAGCGCGCATTTGCAAAAAGAACGTTATGAGGTTGAAGAGGTGTTCCACGTGCCACTTGCGTTTCTCCTCAACAAACAAAACTATTCGGTACAATCGCGGATCTGGTTTGGATCGGAGCGGTTTTATTACACGATACCTTTTGGCCCCTATTACATTTGGGGTGCCACAGCGCGAATGCTGTATTCTATGGCCACCATTTGGGAAATGTCCGATGCGAATTAAAGCAGCATGGATAAAGAAGCCGACTGCCCAGCGCGTAATGGGCGCACTGGTCGATGCGGGGCACGAAGCCTATTTCGTGGGTGGGTGTGTACGCAATGCGTTACTCGAAGCGCCCGTTACAGATTTGGACATCTCTACTAATGCCCATCCCGATCAGGTCTTGGCAATGGGCAAAGAGAACGGCTTCAAATCATTACCAACAGGAATTGAGCACGGCACAATTACTTGGGTTGTTGGCGATCAACCTTTTGAAATCACAACCTTCCGGCGCGATGTCGAAACTGATGGACGGCGGGCTGTGGTGGCCTTTGCCGATACTATGGAAGAGGACGCGATGCGGCGCGATTTTACGATCAATGCGCTTTACGCGGATCGTGACGGCAAAGTCATCGATCCCGTAGGTAACATTTCCGATCTGAAAGCGCGCATCATCCGATTCATCGGTGATCCAAAGGAGCGCATTCGCGAAGATTACCTTCGCATCCTGCGGTTCTTTCGGTTCTTTTCTTATTACGCCGATCAAACCCAAGGGTTTGATGCAGATGGGCTAGCCGCCTGCGCCGAACTTGCAGACGGGATAGATCAACTTTCCAAAGAGCGCATCGGCACCGAGATTCAAAAACTGTTATCTGCTGATGCGCCGCTTATGGCGCTTAGCTGTATGGATCAGTCTGGCGTCCTGCGCAGAGTTATTTCGGGGGCATCTGTGAACGCAATCGGTCCATATATTGAATTTGAGCGGCGCAAAGACTGGCTTGGACGCCTCTTCGCCCTTGGCGGAGAAAATGTTGAAGAAGCGTTGCGATTGAACAAAGCGTCCGTGCGTCGACTAGACTGCTTAAAGAACCATTTGGAAAAGCTAACGCCAATATCAGAGATCGCTTACAGACACGGTCACACTGAAGCCGAAATTGCCGCAGCATTTCGCGCGGCCCAAGCCCAAATGCCATGCGATTGGTCCGTGCTGGATACAGAAATTGAAAATGCAGCAAAATCGGAATTCCCCCTGAAGGCCAAAGATTTGCCCGATCTTTTTGGGCCCAGACTTGGCGCAACCTTGCGCGCCGCCGAAGCGGATTGGATTAAATCCGGCTTTAACCTTTCGAAAGAAGCGCTTGCAGCCAAGTATAAGGACGGCGCGTGACTCTGCCACTTGATCTTGTGCTATTTCTATTCTTGGGACTTTTTTCGCCTGGGCCAAATGTCATCATGCTGTTCAGCTCTGGTGCGCGTTTTGGGTTTCGCGCCACGCTTCCCCATTTATTGGGTGTCGTCACAGGTGTGGGTCTGCTTGGTGGATTGATAGGCTTTGGATTGGGTTCTTTGATATTCGCGTACCCCGCACTTGAGTGGGCGTTTCGAATTTTGGCCTTCCTTTGGATTCTATGGCTGGCCTTTCGGATCTACCAATCATCAACGAAAACCATATCTGCGCAATCAGATAAACCCATGCGGTTTTCAGAGGCCGTCATTTTCCAAGCAATAAACCCAAAATTCTGGTCTGTCGCACTGGGAGGTAGCGCCTATCTGATTGGCATACCGCCTTTCACTCAAGCGCTGACATTGGGCGGTCTTGCCATGTCGATCAATTTATTCGTCTGTTTGTTTTGGGCGGCGTTTGGTCATGGCCTCTCGCCAATATTGACCAAAGGCGCCACACGAACATGGTTCTTGCGCATCATGGCAATTTTGCTCGCGATGTCGGGATTGTTGGTATTACGCTAGGCAGAGTTCGAACTTGAGCTTGGTAACGTAGCGATACCCAGAACCTCTAGGACTTTTGTTTCTATGTCATTCGCCGAAAGCCCTGCTTGTTCATACATGGCATCTGGGCTGTCTTGGTCGATGAAACTATCGGGCAAAACCATAGAGCGGAATTTAATCCCACCATCAAACACAGCTTCATCAGCGAGCAATTGCGCGACGTGAGAGCCAAAGCCACCAACCGTGCCTTCTTCTATCGTCAACAGCGCCTCATGTTCCGCTGCCAGTTTAAGGATCAACTCTTTATCAAGCGGTTTTGCGAAACGTGCGTCCGCTATGGTTGGCTTCAAGCCTCGTGCCGCCAATTGATCAGCCGCCTTTTGAACCTCCGCCAAACGCGTACCAAATGAAAGGATCGCAACACGCGCACCTTCTTGCACCACGCGGCCTTTGCCAATTTCCAATAAATCACCACGCTCGGGCAATTCGACACCCACGCCTGACCCACGCGGATATCGAAACGCAATCGGCCCCGCGTCATATGCCGCAGCTGTGCGCACCATATGTTTCAGCTCCAATTCGTCAGCGGCCGCCATCACAACAAAATTCGGAAGATTAGCTAGATAGGCAATATCGAACGAGCCTGCGTGGGTTGCCCCGTCTGCGCCAACCAGCCCAGCACGATCAATCGCAAATCGCACAGGCAGATTCTGTATCGCAACATCATGAACTACCTGATCATAGCCACGTTGAAGGAAAGTCGAATAAAGTGCGCAAAACGGCTTCAACCCACCCGCAGCCATGCCTGCCGAAAAGGTCACCGCATGCTGCTCAGCGATACCAACATCAAAACATCTACTTGCAAATCGCTCAGCAAATAAATCAAGTCCCGTCCCATCAGGCATCGCAGCTGTAACGGCTGTAACTTTATCATCAAGCTCTGCCTCCGCAATCAGACTTTCTGCAAAGACACGCGTATAGCTTGGCGCATTGGATTTCGCTTTTTTCTGTTTGCCAGAGATAACATCAAATTTCGAAACCCCGTGGTATTTATCAGCGGAGGCTTCGGCAGGCGCATAGCCTTTCCCCTTTTGCGTAATTGCATGCACAAGGATCGGACCATCGGCACGCTCTTTTACCGTGCGCAACACATTCAAAAGCTGCTCCATATCATGCCCGTCGATTGGACCGACATAAGAAAAGCCAAGCTCTTCAAACAAAGTCCCGCCAACGGTCATGTGCTTCAACATATCCTTGGCACGTTTTGCCCCCTCTTGAAACGGATCGGGCAGCAGAGACACCGCCGTCTTGGCAACTGTCTTTAAATCTTGAAATGGGTCGCCCGCATAAAGCCGCGACAGATAAGATGACATAGCACCAACAGGCGGGGCAATTGACATTTCATTGTCGTTCAAAACGACAATCAATCGTTTTCCCAAATGGCCAGCATTATTCATCGCTTCATAGGCCATGCCAGCCGACAGCGCCCCATCCCCGATCACGGCAATTACATCGCCAATCGCGGGATCAACAACTCCGCCCAAATCACGCGCCACTGCAAAGCCTAATCCAGCTGAGATAGAGGTCGAGCTATGCGCCGCCCCAAACGGATCATAGATGCTTTCACTACGTTTGGTAAAACCGGATAGCCCACCGCCCTGACGAATACTGCCCATTTGATCGCGGCGGCCCGTCAATATTTTATGCGGGTAACATTGATGGCTGACATCCCAGATCAGGCGATCTTTCGGGGTTTCAAATACCGAATGAATGGCAACGGTCAGCTCTACCACGCCCAAGCCCGCACCCAAATGCCCACCGGTTTGACTAACTTGGTGGATTGTTTCCGCCCGCAATTCGTCTGCAATTCTGTGCAAATCCGCATCCGACAAACCGCGCAAATCGGCAGGTGATTTCACCTGATCGAGAAGGGGTGTATTTGGGATGCTATCTGACATGTGTCCAGTTAAGCCTATTTATTTCGTGTTATCGTATAATCTGCAAGCTGACGAAGTGCCACAGCACTATCCCCGAATGCGCTTAACGCATCCTTAGCGCGGGCAACCTCTTCCTTTGCTGCATTTTTCGCCGCATCGAGACCCAGCAAGGATACAAAAGTTGCTTTCCCAGCCGAGCTATCTTTTTGAACGGCTTTGCCAGTTTCAGCCGCATCACCTTCAACATCCAATATGTCATCATGGATTTGAAAAGCGAGGCCCAGCGCATTCGCAAATTCACTAAGCGACTTATCTTCCGCCCCCGCCATGACCGCACCTGCGGTTGCAGACCACCAGATCAGCGCCCCTGTTTTGTTTGCCTGAAGCGATTTGATTTCATCAAGCGTCAATGGACGCTCTGCTGTTTCTGCCGCAATATCCTGTGCCTGGCCCAGAACCATGCCATTCGCTCCGGCCGCTTTCGCCAAACGACCACTCAAAGTCACTGTGTTCATCGCATCGATCTCAAGTTCAGAAATCAGTTCAAAACTCAGCGTTTGAAGCGCGTCACCAACCAAAATGGCAGTGGCTTCATCAAACGCTTTATGAACCGTGAGTTTGCCGCGCCGAATATCATCATCATCCATGGCTGGAAGATCATCATGAACCAACGAGTAACCATGCATCGCTTCTATTGCCGCCATTGCAGGCAGGGCTGTTTCAACTGGAACGTCAAAAAGGGATGCAGATTGTTCAACCATAAAGGCGCGCATTTTTTTACCGCCCAAAGCGGCATGCAACATGGGCGCACGCATCTTGGCGTCCAGACCAGAAAATCGCGTTTCCAGAAATGCATCAACCCGCGCCGCCGTGGCGCTTAATTTATCCTTGAGTTCCGAAGTCATTTACCCGTCGAGCGGCTTTGTTCCATCGGGCGCGCCATCGGCTCCAAAAGTAATTTGCGCGACTTTCTCTTCAGCTTCTTTGAGCTTTGTCTCACAATGTTTTTTAAGTTCAGCGCCGCGTTGTGACATTTTTATGGAATCTTCTAGCGCCGTTTTTGATCCTTCAAGCGCGTTAACCACCGCTTCAAGCTCTGCCATTGCTTCTTCGAAGCTCATCTCGGAAATCTGTTTGTCACTCATGCACTTCTCTCCATCAAAACGTGGATATGGGCTGCCACACTATCGGCAAGCGCGTCTAAATCATATCCACCCTCCAGAGTCGATACGATCCGTCCCTGACAATGTGCATCCGCAAAATCGCAAAGTTTGTGCGTGATTTCAGCAAAATCCTCGGTGGAGAAGTTTAAATTTGCCAACGGATCATGTGCATGGGCGTCGAAACCCGCCGAAATAAACAACATTTCAGGTTTATGAGCGGCTATGCGTGCAAAGATTTCTTCATCATAGGCGTTCAGCAAAACGGATCCATCCGCGCCTGGTTCCAAAGGATAGTTAAGAATATTATCATGTGCGCCTGTTTCCTGCGCGGCACCACTACCGGGCCAAAGCGGCATTTGGTGGGACGAGTTGAAAAAAATGCTTTGATCATTCCAACACAAATCCTGTGTCCCGTTACCATGATGGACATCAAAATCCACAATCGCCACACGGTTTAAGCCTTGGCTGACCGCGTATTTAGCCCCGATCGCCACTGTCCCAAACAAACAAAACCCCATCGGCAGCGCCGTTTCCGCATGGTGACCTGGGGGACGCGTTGCACAAAACGCATTCATATCAACGCCGCCCAACACATCATCAACAGCCGCGCAAATACCGCCCACGGCGTGCATCGCGGCAACGAAGCTGCCCGGGCTCATATGTGTATCGCCATCTATTTGATGAAAACCGCCAGCTGGAACCGCTGCCTCGATCCGATCTATATATTCGGTTGGATGTGCCAACCCCACTTGCGCCTTTGTTCCGACCGGCGCTTCTTTGCGATTGAGCCCGTCAAAATCATCCTTGGCAAGTCGCGCCTCTATCGCTTCGATCCGCGCAATGCGTTCTGGATGCCCCAATGGTGTTTCGTGGGTTTTAGAAGAAGGGTGCGTATAAAGTATGGTCATGGATAGTTCTTAGCTTTTGATTTCATGCTCGGCAATTCGCGCACCGCGGCGCATTTCACTTGGCGTTTGGCCAAATTGTTCACGAAAGGCGCGCGTCAGCGCGGATGGATCAGAGTAGCCGGAACGAATGGCGACTTCTGTGATACTAAAGCGCGTGGATCGCGACAGGCGGGCGGCTTCGTTTAGGCGCAATGTTTTATAGACCTGTAAAGGGGCGCGTCCGATTTTGGCATCGAACAGATGCTCTAACTGCCTTTGTGTTTGGCCAACAGCATCTGCAATTGCACCAATCGTCAACGGCTCTTCCAAATTCCGCCGCATAAGCGCGACGGCTCCGTCAACCAATTGATCCCCCGTGGGTCGGAACTCGCGCGCATGAAAATCATTGCGTTCCCCATGCATTAATAACCCCGCCACATCGAGACGCATCATCGGCCCCTGCGATTGAGCAATCATTTCCAAGAGCATTTCAAAGGCCGTCACTGCACCTGCACATGTCGCAATGTCTGGCTCAATTAAAAATCGATGCGGCTCGACTTCCACTTCTGGAAAGGCCTCAGCAAATCGATCCAACTCCTCCCAATGAATTGTCGCTTTGCGCCCGTCCAGCAGCCCTGCCGCTGCCAATGCCCACGCGCCCATATCCATGCCCACCATTCTTTGAAAGCGTTTGGATGCGGATAGAAGTGATCGGCTAGCATGGGCCCGCGCTGATTCTTCGAACCCATAGCTGGGCATAACAAACAACATCTCGCCTTTGTGGGTGTCATCAAGCTTCTCTGTTTGCACGGGCAATCCACTTGAAGAAGTAACCGTACCCCCCTTCAAGCTAGCAAACTCCCACGAATATAGTTTTTGTTCCGACACGTCATTTGCTGCGCGAAGCGGTTCAATCGCATTGGCCAGACAGTGATTTGAAAATCTTTCAAACAACAGGACTACGATATGTGACTTCGGAATATGCATGGGGTTTTACCAAATCTGCATGGTGAATTTGCGCCATCTGAACGATTTTATCCCAAACTTTCAAGGGAGTTGTCCCATGCAATTTGGGCTGTCTGAAGAACAAGAAATGATCGTCTCCACCGTGCGGAGCTTCGTTGAAAACGAAATTTACCCACACGAGGCAGAGGTAGAGCGCACTGGCCAAGTACCCAAAGAGCTGGGCGAAGAGATCAAGCAAAAGGTGATCGATCTTGGCTTTTACGCCTGCAACTTCCCCGAGGAGGTTGGGGGCGCAGGCCTGTCCCACCTAGATTTCACGCTGGTCGAACGCGAACTCGGTCGCGGATCAATGGCGCTCACTCATTTTTTTGGACGCCCCCAAAACATCCTAATGGCTTGCGAAGGCGAACAACGGGAACGCTATCTTTTACCCGCTGTTCGGGGCGAACGCATGGACGCCTTGGCGATGACTGAACCAGATGCTGGTTCCGATGTGCGCGGCATGAAGTGTCAGGCGAAACGAGACGGCGGTGATTGGGTGGTAAACGGCACCAAACACTTTATCTCTGGTGCGGAACATGCTGATTTCTTTATTGTTTTTATTGCAACGGGCGAGGATCATACGCCCAAAGGGCCCAAAAAACGCATAACCGCTTTTCTGGTCGATCGTGGGCATCCTGGTTTTGATGTGCGCGAAGGATACAATTCGGTCAGCCACAAAGGGTACAAAAACTACATCCTCGCTTTTGATAATTGTCGCCTACCTGAAGCCGCAGTGTTAGGCGAGGTTGATAGTGGTTTCGATGTAATGAACACCTGGCTTTATGCCACGCGCATTACTGTGGCTGCTTTCTGTGTAGGTCGCGCACGGCGTTGTTTTGATCTGGCACTCAACTACGCAACCGAACGAAAACAATTCGGTCAACAGATCGCTAAATTCCAAGGCGTATCGTTCCAAATTGCCGATATGATCACCGAAATTGACGCGGCCGACTGGCTTACCCTCTCTGCCGCTTGGCGATTGGATGAAAATTTACCGGCAAATCGCGAAATTGCCTCTGCGAAACTCTATGCCTCTGAGATGTTGGCGCGTGTGACCGATGCCAGCCTGCAAGTTTTTGGCGGCATGGGTCTTATGGATGATTTCCCGATTGAGCGGTTCTGGCGCGATGCGCGGGTGGAACGAATTTGGGATGGCACATCCGAAATTCAACGTCACATCATCTCTCGCGATCTTTTCCGACCTTTGGGCGCATGAGCCTTTCAAGACTTCTCAATCCAAGCAGCATTGCTGTTATTGGCGGTGGTTTTTGGATCACGTCAATCCTGCAGAATTTGAAAAAATCAAATTTTGCAGGCGCGGTCTACTGTGTTCATCCTAAAAAAGATGAAATCGAAGGGTTTCAGTGCTTTAAGTCGCTAAGCGATCTTCCCCATGCCCCCGATGCCGCTTTCGTCGCAATTAACCGCCATGCAACAATTGAGGCGATTGCCGAGCTCAGTTCTTTGGGTGCAGGTGGGGCGGTTTGCTTTGCTTCTGGATTTGCTGAAGCTGCGGCGGAAGATGAAAATGCTGGAAACCTGCAACAGCAGTTGATCGACGCGGCAGGTGACATGCCGATCCTAGGCCCCAACTGCTATGGCATCATAAACATGCTTGAAAACGCGCCGATCTGGCCGGATCAACAAGGGTTGATGCCCGTTGAAAATGGTGTCGCGATTATTGGCCAAAGCTCCAATATGGGGATCAGCCTGTCGATGCAAAGCCGCGGCTTGCCAATCGCTTTACTGGCAATGGCCGGCAACCAAGCCAACAAAACGATGGCCGATATCGGCTCAACCCTTCTCGATGACCCTCGCATCACTGCGCTTGGCCTACATATCGAAGGCATTTCAGACGTTGCAAATTTTGAGGCGATGGCGAAAAAGGCGCATAAACTCGGCAAGCCCATTGTTGCAATCAAGGTTGGCAAATCAAGCCAAGCGCAAGCCGCAACTGTTTCTCATACGGCCAGCCTTGCGGGCAGCGACGCTGGATCCCGCGCATTTCTGAAACGGCTTGGTATTGCGCAAGTCGAAAACCTTTCTGTTTTTCTAGAGACGCTAAAACTCGCACATTTTTTCAAGAAAATTGAAACGGGTACCATCGGGTCAATATCCTGCTCTGGGGGAGAGGCCTCTTTGATCGCGGATATTGTCGAAGATACTGCGCTGACTTTGCCCGCGCTTTCGGACACACAACAACACGGTCTTCGCGACGCTCTTGGCCCTTTGGTCGCCCTGTCAAACCCGCTCGACTACCACACCTATATTTGGGGCGATGTTGAAAAGATGAAGCGGGCATGGACCGCAATGATCGATCCAAACATGGAGGTCTTGCTGTTTGCCGTGGATTTTCCGCGCACGGATCGCTGCAGCGATGCGGCGTGGCAATGCACGATAGAAGCAGCGAAAGAAGTTGCAGCTACGGGTCAAAAAACAGTGGTTTTTTCTTGGATGGCGGAAAACATATCGGAGAACAAAGCACAAGAACTTATCGACGCCGGGATCGTTCCCATGATGGGTGCGGAAACGACCATTGCAGCGCTAGAGGCGCTTTACCTTGCAACGCCGAAAGATTTTTCGCCGGTAACAGCCGCTAAAGCTTCCAAAGCTTCTGATTTAAACGAAGCAGAAGCAAAATCTGCCCTTCAAAAATTTGGCCTGCGCGTCCCACGATCGACGCGCGCGCAATCCCCAAAGATGGCGAGCGAAAAAGCAGAAGAAATCGGATTTCCCGTTGTGCTCAAAGGTGAAGGGCTTGCGCATAAATCAGAAGCGGGCGCCGTTAGACTTGGGTTGACGACCAAAGAGGCTGTGGAAAATGCTGCGGCTTCGATGTCTTGTTCGTCATTTCTTGTCGAAGAAATGGTTCCGAACGCCCTAGCGGAAATCCTGATTGGCGTCATCAAAGACCCAGCATACGGTTATGTCATGACGCTAGGCGCTGGCGGTGTTTTAACCGAACTTCTAGAAGACACCGCTTCACTTCTGTTACCCGTTTCAGCTGATGATCTCGAGGCGACCCTAAATGGCTTACGCCTGTCCAAACTCCTCGATGGATTCAGAAGCGCACCAGCGGTGAATAAAAAGGCGATTATTGACGCCTGCCTTTCCATCCAAGACTATGTTCTAAAAACCCATGCGTATGAAGTCGAGGTAAACCCCCTTCTCTGTGGCGAAGACTTCGCCATTGCCGTTGACGCGCTTATCAAAGGAGATCCGACATGACGGAAAACCCGATCAAAACCGAAAAGATTGACCATGTTTTGCTGGTCACACTTGATCGACCCAAAGCCAACGCCATTGATTTGGCCACAAGCCGCATCATGGGGAAAGTTTTCACCGAATTTCGCGATGA
>CAZRFT010000362.1:0-1207 GCA_964599255.1 uncultured Neptunicoccus sp.
TGGTTCAACATCGCGTCTGCTTGATCCGCTAATCATCGGTGAAGAGCATTACCAAGTTGCAACAGATGTTCAGCAGGTTCTGCAGCGCTACAAATCGCTACAAGATATCATCGCGATTTTGGGTATGGACGAATTGTCAGAGGACGACAAATTGGCTGTGGCCCGTGCGCGTAAGATCGAACGTTTCTTGTCTCAACCATTTGACGTTGCAAAAGTCTTCACAGGCTCTGACGGTGTTCAGGTTCCGCTTGAAGACACAATTGCATCGTTCAAAGCAGTTGTTGCAGGCGAATATGACCATCTTCCAGAAGCAGCCTTCTACATGGTTGGCGGTATCGAAGATGTGAAAGCGAAAGCAGAGAAACTGGCAGCGGAAGCAGCCTAACAGCCTCTTGGACGACGAAGCGGCAAAAAAAGCTTTCTTGGATGCGATGGATGAAGTCGCATCCGAGGAAGATTTGCCGCTCGAAGCCCTCCGTCAAATCCACCCTGAATTTGATCGATCGCGCCTTCGCATCGGACGCTTAAAACGCCACATCCCCAAAGGTGGCGTTGGTGCTGAAATTGGCGTCCTATGGGGGCATTTGTCAGAAGGTTTTTTGCGCCATTGCAAACCCACCAAGCTCTATCTTGTGGATCCGTGGGACAAACTTCACCCAGATAAAATGCCGAACCAAGGCATGTATTCGTACTTTGGTCGCATACCAGCACGCCTCTTGCGCGCGCGGGTCGAAGAAATCGCTGCGGAAAACAAAGATGTGGTTGAAGTGGTCCATGATTACGCGGATGCGTTTTTTGAAACCATTCAAGATGATAGCCTTGATTGGATCTATATCGACGGTAATCACAAATATGAATTTGTGCTATCAGACTTGAAAAATGCGAAGCGCAAAGTGAAGAAAACCGGCGTCATTATGGGCGATGATTATTGGTTCAAAGAGAAAAACAGCAATCACGGTGTAAACCGTGCTTTGGAAGAGTTTTTAAGTGAAAATGACTACAAATTGGTTGTGGAAGCCCCATCCCAGTTTGTGCTACTGCCCAGCTAAGTTTTGTAAGATTCTTGCCCCAAGGAGCAAATGATGAAATTCGATCTTGTATCACCTGAACGCAAACTCGCCTCGCTTGACGCAAGTGAGGTTGAAATCCCTGGCGCAGAGGGCGATTTCACCGCTATGGACGATCACTCACCTGTGTTGACAACTTT
>CAZRFT010000363.1:0-5582 GCA_964599255.1 uncultured Neptunicoccus sp.
CTTTTTTCACTTTCTGTTGGGGTGATTTGCTTTTTCATCGCGCATTTCACGTTCACGAGCCACGCAAGTTTTATTGATGCCTCTCAGCAATCGATCGAGGTGATGTTCTTCCTCTCCGTATCGATCTTTATCATTGTTGTGTTCTGCATGATTTTTTACGCCTTCTTCGAGCTTCATCGTGCAGAGAACCTCTTGGAAAAAGAGTACGCCTATTCTGAAGGCTTGTTGACGGCGATGATGCCGAAACCCATCGCAGATCAGTTAAAGGTAGATCGATTAAAAACCATCGCGGATGACTACGATTCCGTTTCGATCTTGTTTGCCGATCTGGCAGGCTTCACCGCAAGTTCCTCTCGAAAAACACCTGAACAGGTCATTGAATTCCTCAATAATCTTTTCACGCGTTTCGATAAGCTCGCGGTGAAACACGGGGTGGAAAAAATTAAAACACTTGGGGACAGCTATATGGCCGCTGGCGGAATGCCGCATCGCTCAAGCGATCATGCGCGCCGCGTCGCTTCGCTTGCGATTGAGATGCTAGAAACCGCGCGTCAAATGGCCGAGGAAGTAGGCGAAGAATTCCACTTGCGGATTGGGTTTCATATCGGCCCCGCAGTGGCAGGCGTTATCGGTGCTGAAAAACCCTTCTACGATGTCTGGGGGGATACGGTGAACACAGCCTCGCGCCTAGAAAGCACCGGCATAAATGATGCGATCCAAGTTACACGAGCCACCCGCGATTTCCTAAAGGATGACTTTATCTTCAAGAAGCGTGGTCTTGTTGAATTGAAGGGGAAAGGCAAACAAGAGGTTTGGTTCCTTCAAGAAGAAAAAGCCCCCGCCTAATTTACACGCCCGCCCAATCAGGGTGGGCGGGTGGGCACCAAAATCGTAAACGCCCAGCGCGTAGCTGGGCGATTTCCGTCAAATTACTTCTCTGTAAATTTTAATTCAATTCTGCGGTTAAGCGCGTAGGCTTCGGGTGTATCCGCAGGATCAATGGGTTGGAACTCCCCAAATCCATTTGCCGCCAAGCGGCTTGGGTCCAAGCCTTCTTGACCGATCAGATAACGGACCACTGACAACGCACGCGCCTGTGAGAGTTCCCAATTATCCGCAAATTCGCGCCCCGCGCCGACAGGTACGCGATCTGTATGCCCATCAACCCGCAATACCCAATCAATCTGGGGCGGGATACGATCCGCAATATCACGAATAATGCCTGCTACTTTTGAAATCTCGGTCTGTCCGCCGATCCCCAGCACATCCGATCCTGGCGCAAATAAAACTTCGGAGGAAAACACAAATCTGTCGCCAACGATGCGTACACCCTCTTGGCCTTCTAACAATGTGCGCAATTCGCCGAAAAACTCTGATCGATAGCGACGCAGATCATTCGCCTCTTTTTCAAGCAACTCGTTTTCTCGTGCTTCCGCTTCTGCGCGAAGTTTTTGTTCTTGCGCCACGCGCGCAAGTGCCGCGTTTAAGTTTTGACCCAAAATTTCCAGTTGAATCTGATCTTCAGAATCTTTGGCGTTGCTCGCGTCCAACAATCCCTGAAGTTGGTTAAGCTGTGCGCGAAGCTCCTCGGTTTGCGCCGTTAGCAAAGCAACCCGGCGTTGTTCGTCCGCCGTCAAGGCCTCTTGTTCCCCCAAGAGCTGATTTGCTTGCGCCAATAGCGCGGCTTGCTTTTCTTTTTCGCTTAGACCTTCTGCCAGTTCTGCTTGCAAGTCATCCTTTGCGGCGTTCGCTGCGGCAAGCAGGGTCAAAGTATCCTCAGCTTCCTTGCGCTTGGCTTCCAGCGCCAATGTCATCGCTGATAATTCAGTTTCCGCACCTTCTAGACGCGCGCGAAGCTCTTCAGACAAGGCAAGTTCGGCCAATCGTTTCTGCTCCGCTTCATCAAGCTGGGTTTGTAATTGGGCCCCTTCGGTTTCAAGTTCGTTGATTAGCGCTTGCAAAGTTTCTTCGCGAAGGGCGGCAAGTTCAGCCGCACTCGCCGCATCATCAGCGATTTGTTGATTTTGCAAGATTAATGCCGCCACTTGCTCTTCAAAGGCAGTGATTTCAGCCGCCTGACTGTTGGTGCGATCAGTCAACTCTAAAATCGTTGCCATTTGCAAAGAAATTTGCGCCTCTGCGTCATCAAGTGATGCCTGCAAGTTCCCAAGCTCCCCTTCAAGCCGGGTGGAGCGCCGCTGCTCTAAACCCAGCGCATCGGAGAGTTCAAGCAATTGAGCCGACAGGTTATCAAGCTCGCGCCCTTGGCCTTGAATTGTATCACGCAAGACAAATTGCACGATCATAAATATCGAAAGGACAAAAAACAGGATCAAAAGAAGCGCTGTCATCGCATCGACAAAGCCGGGCCAAATCGAATCCCCGAACCTGTTTCCTGCGCGTCGAGCCAGCGACATTCCTATTTACCCTTCTGCGCTTTCAAGAGTTTAGCAATTTCGCTTAGATCGCTGCGCATTTCGCGGGTTGCCTGGGCACGTCCGTCACTCGTGTCCTCTAGCAACCGCATAAGAGATGTATCCATATTGCGAAGACGCATCCGCGTTTCGCCGTCCAATATGCCTTCCCCTTCGGATTGCATGCGCGCAATGGCATCAACAATTTGGGCCTGTCCCCGGGAAATCTCTTCGACGAATGTGGCCGTGCGGTCGGATTGCTGTGCGCCATGAGCAAGTAGCGCATCCATGCTATTCGATAGGCGTTCAATCTGATCAGAGGTCGCGGTAAGAACGGCGCCCAAATTTTGCATCTGCTCGCCTGCATTTTGGAATAGTCCTGCACTTGCCGCATTGCTTTCAGCACTTGATCCACCAAGCGAGATATTGGCGATTGAGGACAGCCATTCTTCGAGCTCTCGGTAAAAGCGATTTTGGCCGCGCCCTGCAAAAAGATCGAGCAGACCAACAACCAGGGATCCAGATAGGCCAAGAAGCGAAGAACCAAAGGCCGTGCCCATGCCAGCTAGCTGGCTTTCCAGACCTTGCATCAGGTTATCAAATACCTCCATGCCTGACGTATCTTCGGCAGGCGCAAGTGATCGAATGGTATCCACAACCGCAGGAACAGTCGTCGCCAAACCGTAAAAGGTGCCAAGAAGGCCCAGGAAGATAAGCAGATTAACGATATATCGTGTCAGCTCGCGCCCCTCATCAATTCGTATCGCTACGGAATCAAGGATCGAGCGCACCGAGCCAGTCGTAAGCGCGTGGCGCGCACCTGCACCCGACAAAAGAGCGGCAACGGATTTCATCAAATTTGGGGGGCGGATAGCTTCGTGACCCGCGCGATCTTCAGCAAACCCTTCGGCCCAGCTAACGCATTGGATCAAGGCAATCACCTGATAAAAGCACGTCAAAATCCCAAACAAGAATACAAGGGCAATGAAACCGTTGAGGTAGATATTGTTAAAGAAAATATCGCCTACCACGGGGAACACCAAATAGGCGCCAGCGGCCACCGCGACGGTGATGATCAACATCGTCATGATTTGGTTGACGGGTTGAGTAAATTTATAAGCCGTCTTGGATTTTGCCATTTCTGCCTCTTGTCCTTCGAAGGTCAGACTATCGGCTGTTCACAAGCAATTCCAACAAAATCTTAGCCCGTTAGCCGCCGAACATGTTGAAAATTCGGGCTTCAACACCCATATATTGAGCAGAGATATTAAATTTTTACGGAGGGTTTTCAGTATGGAAGATATCATTGGCCTAGGCATTAGCAGCATGGTGTTGCTGGTTTTCGCATTAATCGTTGTCTTTATGGCGGTCCGCACCGTTCCCCAAGGTGAAACGTGGACGGCAGAGAGATTTGGACGTTTTACACGTGTGCTAAATCCAGGGATCAACTTTATTATCCCCTTCATCGATCGCGTGGGCTCCAAAATTAACATGATGGAAACGGTTTTGGACATTGATAGCCAGGAGGTTATCACGCGCGACAACGCGATGGTGCGCACCGACGCTGTGACGTTCTTCCAAGTTATTGATGCCCCTGCAGCGGCTTATGAGGTGCGCGATTTAAACCGAGCGCTGTCTAATCTAACACAGACCAACATTCGTGCTGTTATCGGGTCTATGGACCTCGACGAGTCGCTTTCAAACCGAGACTCCATTAACGCAAAACTTCTCTCTGTGATTGACGAAGCTGCATCTCCTTGGGGCGTGAAAGTAACGCGCGTAGAGATCAAGGACTTGTCGCCACCGCCTGACATTAACGAAGCAATGGCGCGCCAAATGAAGGCAGAGCGCAATAAGCGGGCGGAAATTCTGACGGCAGAAGGGATGAAGCAAGCCGCAATCCTGAAAGCAGAAGGGGAGCGCGAGGCACAAATCCGTGAAGCTGAAGGACGTAAGGAAGCAGCCTTCCTAGACGCCGAAGCGCGCGAGCGTGAAGCCAAAGCCGAAGCAGAAGCGACGTCTATGGTTTCTCAGGCGATCGCGAAGGGCGATATACAAGCCGTCAACTATTTTGTGGCACAAGGCTATACGCAAGCGCTGAAAGAAGTCGCCGCAAGCCCAAATTCCAAGACGGTTATGATCCCGCTTGAGGCTTCAAGTTTGATCGGTTCTGTGGGCGGAATTGCCGATATCGCCAAAGAGGTTTTGGGCAAACCTAGCCCCAAAACGGGCGCGAAAAAGTAAGGAGACCTAAATGCTTGAAGCATTTGAATTTCTAAATGGCATCTCACCTTGGTGGTGGGTTGCCTTTGCATTGGCCCTTGGTGCCTTTGAAATGGCGACGATGTCATTCTTCCTGATCTGGCCAGCATTATCCGCGTTGATCGTGGCCGCACTTCTTGCGCTGACCCCTGATATGACCCAAGAAGGCCAATTGAGCATTTTCGCGGTGGCGTCTGTCCTACTGACCGTGCTTGGTCGCATTGTGATCAATCGATACGGTGATGGCGGCGGCAATGAAGAAACCGTTTTAAACAATCGCGGGAAACGCTTTGTTGGGCGTACAGGCACCGTTTTAGAATACGAAAATGGCCACGGTGTGATTGAGGTTGAAGGCATGCGTTGGCGAGCCAATTTTCCAAAGGATACGACAGGTGAAATAGGCACATCGGTGCGCATTGTATCAGCAGACGGCATGACCCTGAATGTGGAACCCCTGATCAGCTAAGCGATGTGTTGCAAAAAACGTGCAACTCTGGGCTTTCTTCTGGTGAGCAACGATAAGTTAAGGTAGGTTTTGCCAGAAAAATAAGGCGATCCTTTCATGCCACGCGTTTTAACAACAATCTTGCTTGCTGCTTTTTTCCTTTATGGTGCCTATTGGTTCATCGGAAAATCGACCCGTGAACAAGGGTTAGAGCGCTGGTTTGATGAACGCGCCGCGGCCGGTTGGGTCGCAGATACCGAAGTAGAGCTTAAGGGTTTTCCCAATCGCTATGACGCGGTTATGACCGACTTGAATCTTGCAGATCCTGCCTCTGGCTGGGCTTGGTCGGCACCTCGATTCGAATTGATGCAGCTTAGCTATCAACCCAATCATTACATTGCTCGATGGCCGCAATCGCAAACCGTGTCATCGCCCGATCAAAAGATCAATGTGATTAGCGA
>CAZRFT010000364.1:0-5179 GCA_964599255.1 uncultured Neptunicoccus sp.
CATCTCAATCGCAAGCGAAGCGACGCGGCGCGCATGATCGCTTGAGCGATTCGGCATTCCGCCAGCCGCCATATAGCTGTCCCCAAGTGTTTTGATTTTTTCCACCCCGTGTTTCACGGCGAGCTTATCGAAACGCGTGAAAAGATTATTGAGGAACTCAATGACCTGTTCAGGAGTTTTTCGTGAGGAACTTGCAGTGAAGCCAGCCAGATCGGCAAACAAGATTGAAACGGAATCGTAGTCATCCGCGATGGTTTTTAATCGATCCACCTTTAACTGATCTGCGATGGGTTTCGGCATCATCGCCGTCAACAAGCCTTCAGAATAGGCGTATTCTTTTTCCAAAAGGTTCTCTGCACGATGAAGCTCGAAGAAGGCGTAAAAAATCATGCAGAACACAACAATGATAAAGATCGAGACGGAGAGGAAGAACATCACCTCGATCGATTGCTGAGAGGCATCAATAAAACTTGCGTGGCTCGTGAACGTGAAATGCGCGATGAAAAAGCAAATCACCCCAACAGAAAGTGAAAAAAGCGACATCGGGTTCACGCGCACACCAAATATCAAGATCGATACTGTGGCGCCGCAAAGAAACAAGAAATGTATGCCGGACTCTCGACCCAAGAAATAGGAAAGCGTCATTTCAAACACAATCCAGAGGATCAGGTTGTAAAATGTGCCTAGCGTGATGCTGATCGTCCAAAGCCGCAAAGTCACTAGAAATAGTGGCCCACCACAAATCATCCATAAAATCGGAATTTGAAATGCATTGAAATCAAGAATGGCAAGAAGTCCACCATAGACAAAAGCCATGCCAAAAATAACCAACATCAACGCGTTGATTACAATAACGCGGCGCTTGGTGGCCTTGTCTAAGTCTGCGGTTCCCGATTCAGCCAATCGGACTAATTTTGCGCCCAAAGTATTCACGTGCACATCCCCTATAAGCTAGCGAAGCTAGAGGATTCTGGGGTCAACACAAGCTTGATAACGAAAACGTCATCGGGCAGATTGCCACATCTGCCCTATTTTGAGACTTTGTGGGGATTTATTTCGCAGGAAGCAGCGGCGGTTTCTTTTTGGTGATCTGACGCTTTTCTGGTTTCAGGACTGCAAGATCCAATTTACCACCCTTCACGCGGACTTTCACAACGCCCCCTTTGGTCAATTTGCCGAACAATAGCTCATCGGCCAAGGGTTTCTTTAGCTCCTCTTGAATGACACGCGATAGGGGGCGTGCACCCATTTTGCTGTCATATCCTTTTTCGCCCAACAATTCGGCTGCGGCTTTGGAAAGTTCAAAGGTCACGTTACGTTCCATCAATTGCGCTTCAAGCTGAAGCACGAATTTCTCGACAACTTTTACGACTGTTTCTTTGCCAAGGGGGGCAAAGCTGATGACCGCGTCCAAACGGTTGCGGAATTCTGGGGTAAAGGTCCGTTCGATCGCGGCTTCGTCTTCGCCTTCACGACGATCACGACCAAAACCAATCGCCTCTTTTGCCTGCTCGGTCGCACCAGCGTTAGAGGTCATAATCAACACAACATTACGGAAATCGGTTGTCCGACCATTGTGATCTGTCAGCTTACCGTGATCCATAACCTGAAGAAGGATGTTGAATACATCTGGATGTGCTTTTTCAATTTCATCCAGCAGCAAAACGCAATGCGGATGCTGGTCAACACCGTCTGTCAACTGACCGCCCTGATCGAATCCGACATAGCCCGGAGGTGCACCGATTAGACGAGATACGGAATGTTTTTCCATATATTCCGACATATCGAAGCGCAGCAGTTCAACACCCAAATTGTCAGCAAGCTGACGTGCGACTTCGGTTTTCCCAACACCTGTTGGCCCTGCAAACAAATAATTCCCGATGGGTTTTTCGGGTTCTCTCAATCCCGCACGTGACAGCTTAATTGCATCCGCCAAAGCCTCGATTGCTTTGTCCTGACCAAATACAACGCGTTTTAGGCTTGCTTCCAAATCACGCAGCAATTCCTTGTCGTCCCGCGACACGGTTTTGGCTGGGATACGCGCAATTTTGGCAACAACAGCTTCGATATCTTCGACGCCCAATGTTTTCTTGCGCTTTTTCTTTTCGACCAACCGCTGGCTTGCCCCGGCTTCATCGATGACATCGATTGCTTTGTCGGGAAGTTTGCGGTCATTCATATAGCGGGCTGACAATTCCACGGCCGTTTTGATCGCATCATCGGTGAACTTCACCTCGTGATGCTTTTCAAAATAGGGTTTCAGCCCCTTCAAGATGCGGATTGAATCCTCGACCGAGGGCTCGTTCACATCAATTTTCTGGAAGCGACGCGACAGTGCTCGATCTTTTTCAAAATGCTGACGATACTCTTTATACGTGGTCGAACCCATGCAGCGTAGCTTGCCACCCTGCAAAGCAGGTTTCAGTAGGTTGGAGGCATCCATTGCCCCACCTGATGTGGCACCGGCCCCAATAACGGTGTGAATTTCATCTATAAAGAGAACCGCATTTGGATGCTCTTCCAATTCGGTCATCACTGCCTTTAGGCGTTCCTCGAAATCGCCGCGGTAACGTGTGCCTGCAAGAAGCGCACCCATATCAAGCGAGAAGATGGTGGTTTCTTCCAAAACCTCCGGCGTCTCACCTTTGACAATGCGCATTGCAAGTCCTTCGGCGATAGCGGTTTTTCCAACGCCAGGGTCACCAACCAAAATAGGATTATTCTTCCGACGGCGGCAAAGTATTTGGATACAGCGTTCCACCTCATGCTCACGTCCAATTAACGGATCGATGTTGCCTTCAGTGGCTTTGACATTCAGATCAACGCAATATTTATCTAGCGCTGTTTCCTGCGGTTCGTCGGCAGCTTCAGCTTCCGCTCCAAATTCATCGGCACCTTGAACATTGCGCGCTTCAGAAAGGGCAGGGTCCTTCGCAACGCCGTGAGCGATATAGTTCACCGCATCATAGCGCGTCATATCTTGTTCCTGTAGGAAATAGGCCGCGTGACTTTCGCGTTCTGCAAAAATGGCAACCAGCACATTCGCACCGGTCACTTCTTGGCGGCCAGAGCTTTGAACATGGATCGCAGCACGCTGGATAACCCGTTGGAAGGCCGTTGTCGGCGTGGCCTCGATCCCTTCTACATCTGTGTAAAGCGTATCAAGTTCTGTATCGACGAATTTAATCAGCTGGCTACGCAGCTTATCAACATCCACGCCACAGGCCTTCATCACCTTCAACGCATCTGCCTCATCACATAGCGCCAAAAGGAGATGTTCCAGCGTGGCAAGCTCGTGATTGCGCTCTGTTGCGAATCCAAGGGATTGGTGAATTGCGTTCTCTAGGGAGGATGAGAATGACGGCATTTTGTTCCTTTCTGCTCTTAATCCTAGATTTCGCGTTAATTCGGCGGGTTTCAAGGGGAAAATGGAAAAAAGCCCGTTCACGATTTTAGGACAATTATGGGCGAAAAGAGATTAAAAAAACTGCTATGGAACGCCCGCTCGCCCAGTTTTTGCACATTAGGGCGTGCGACACCGCATCAACGGTCCATTGGAAAGGGTCACTTCCCACCGCAGCGTCAATTGATCGCCAACCAATTTAAAGCCCAAAAGGTAGTCTAATATGGAATCCTCGCCACATTTCGCATTGGCGATGGTAAAAAGCCCGTTTTCGCTTTTTTCAACGGGCCCCCATGACAATCCGCACCAAAGATCGCCTTGTTTCAGCCAAATGGGTCCTATTTCGATGGGCTCTGCCAACACAGTGCCGCCCGATTTTATAGGAGCCCGCGCGCATTGTTTCTCCGTGCCCCAAAAGTCATAGAAAACTTCATGCCCGTCAGACCAAGCGGCTTTCCCTAATGATAAAAAGAGAAGCGCCGCACCAAGACAGAATTTCCTAGGCAAATTCGGTATTATCCCGTCCATAGCTCTGTATTGGGATAGAATTGCGACCATGCGAACCAGAATGCCTGATGGCTGCCTAAATCACCACCCGCTGCGTCAACCGCACGAATGCCGCCTGCATCAAGTACCAGACGAATGTTTTCAAACGCAATCTCTTCACCTTTTTGCAAGGTCAAGAAGGCTTTGCTGCGCTGGAATGCAACGGGAATACCAGTGGCAGTTACAACGCCTATAATATCTTCTTGAACAGGCAGGCGAGGGTCGACATCACCTACGGGAAAAATCGGTCCATTGGCATCGCGCCCATTCCGAAAATCTGGATTTCGACCCAAGGCATAGCGCTCTAGGAGGACGGTTGTGTCTGGATGCGCCTTTTTCCACGTCCCCCAATCCGTTGTCACAACGCTGGCTTGTTCTAATTCGATCCCTGCTGCGCCCAATGGACCAGTCAATGCCCTGCCCAAAAATGTATCAAAGACAGAGTAGGTGTTCAGGTCATACATCACCTTGTTTGATCGGCTTAATAGGCCCGAGGTGCGCAAGATTGGGCGCTTAATTCCACCCGGCAAACGGTCCGTGTAAAACGCCTGCGCCGCGCCACATAATGTGCAATAGGGGATCCCCAAATCGCGACCGCCCAAGGTGTCATTCACCATTTCGCGCACTTCCATAATCCGGCGGGGATAGGCACGCGATTCACCATTGATCGTGATACCAAAGACAATATCCTCATCTTTAAGCCAAGTCGCCTCTTCAGCACTACTGACCTCTGGATTATCCGCAGCGGGTATGCAGTTGCACGGATCATCCGTAGTGTCATAGGCGCGACTATCTATCAAGACCCCGCCCCAGGACACCAAACGCCAATCGATGTCACCTTCGACAAAAATACGATCCCAGCCGGGGATGATATTCGTGAAAACCGTACGCTTTTGATCCAGATAATTGGGCGGCGCGGGGATATCCCAAGCAATCAGATGATCTGTTATTGTCCCCCACCCATCGCCTTCAATCTTCTCAATTCCCAAGAGCTTGGTTGCAGCTCCATTCAAAGCCTCATTCAAACTATGCCCCGTGACAAAACGCATCAAGTCACTAATCGGCCAAACCAATCGCGGGTCGCCAGAGGCGGCAATGACATCCAAAGCTTCCTCTTGCGCCTCTTCCCAACGATTTTCTTCTGCCGTCTCGAATATGGCTATTTGAACGGCGGCGGCCACATCTTTGGATAACGCACCATCAGGAATTGCGGGCGGGTGCCCGAACTGG
>CAZRFT010000365.1:0-6584 GCA_964599255.1 uncultured Neptunicoccus sp.
ATCCGCACGGGGTGCCAAGACAACTTGTTCTGATGTGCTTTCCGCTGCCCCCTTTGATTGGATCGCATTTAGCGCCAAACCTTGCGTGCCGACAATTTCACCACCGGGATCATCAGGGGCGACACGCGCCGGGCCTTCGGCCTTTTTGATCACTGGAATATCTGACTGATCCAATGTGGAAAGTGTGAATCCCCATTGAATTAACATTGCAAACGCCCCGAAAGAGGCAAGGGCTGCCAAAAGGTTTAGAAACCTGCTCATATCATCCTCAATTGTGCTTTTCGCACGCGGCCCGTTAGGGGCTCTTGCGGGGATATTAGCGAATTTTACCGCATTTCGTCAATTGGGGTGACACCAAGAATTCCCAGACCGTTCGCAAGGGTGATTTGGACGGCCCTGATCATGGCTAACTTCTGGGTAGAGGCCGCTTTGTCATCCTCCTGCCAAAAGCGCAATTGCGGCTTCTCTTTGCCCAAATTCCACAAGGAATGCAGGTCTGAAGCCAGTTCATAGAGGTAAAACGCAATCCGATGTGGTTCATTATGTTTCGCTGCCAATTCCAGCATTCGTGGCCATTCCGCCAATTTCTTGATCAAGCCCAACTCTGCAGTATCCGTAAGACCCGCTAAATCGCCTGCATCGGGTGAAACACCTTCGCTTGCGGCCTTTTTCAGCACCGAATTGATCCGCGCATGTGCATATTGAACGTAGAAAACAGGGTTGTCTTTTGACTGCTCTGTCACCTTGTCAAAATCGAAATCGAGGGGCGCGTCATTCTTCCGTGTCAGCATCACAAAACGGGTAACGTCTGATCCCACCTGCTCCACCAAATCACGTAGGGTGATGAACGTGCCCGCGCGTTTGGACATCTTAAATTCAGCACCATCCTTGAACAGCTTCACCAATTGCGTAAGCTTAATATCAAGCGGCACTTTCCCGTCTGACAAGGCAGATACAGCAGCCTTCATTCGTTTCACATAGCCACCATGATCCGCGCCGAAAATGTCGATCAGCATATCATAGCCGCGCGTCACCTTGTCATAGTGATACGCAATATCAGGCGCGAAATAGGTCCAGGACCCATCTGATTTCTTCACAGGCCGATCAACATCATCCCCATGTTCTGTGGATTTGAACAGCGTCTGTTCGCGGGGTTCCCAATCTTGCGGCTTTTTGCCTTTAGGAGGCTCCAACACGCCCTCATAAATCAGACCCTTTTCGTCCAGCGCATCAAGGGCCGCCTCGATCCGACCAGTGCCATAGAGCGAGGCTTCGGAATAAAACTTATCCATCTTCACGCCAATCAGCGCGAGGTCCTCGCGGATCAAATCCATCATCGCATTCATGGAAAAGACGCGGAAGGTTTCCAGCCAATCGGCCTCTTCTTTGTCCAAAAACGCATCGCCATGTGCAGACTTCAGATCTTCGCCCACCTGTTTAAGATAATCGCCAGGATAGGTCCCATCTTCAAAAACAGGATCGCGCCCATGCGCCTCAAGATACCGCTGATACACTGATCGCGCGAGCACATCGACCTGCGCCCCACCATCATTGATGTAATATTCGCGCGTGACCTCAAAGCCAGCAAAATCAAGAAGGCTCGCCAACGCATCCCCAAAAACAGCGCCGCGTGTATGCCCAACATGCAAAGGACCCGTTGGGTTTGCAGAGACATATTCAACGTTAACTTTTTTACCTGCCCCCATATCCGAGCGGCCGAAATCCGCCCCTGCATCAAGCGCGGCATTTACCGCCGCATGCCAGAACGCTGGCGCAAGACGAAGGTTCAAGAACCCAGGGCCCGCTACATCGACAGAAGAAATTTGATCCATCTCACCCAATTTTGCGGCAATCGCTTCGGCCAATTCACGTGGATTTTTTCCCGCCGGCTTTGCCAAAACCATCGCCGCATTCGTCGCCATATCGCCATGTGCGGCATCGCGTGGCGGTTCCACCGCGACATTTCCAAAATCAGTGCCTGCGGGCAAAACACCGTCAGCGACCAACGCATTCAGCACTTCCAAGACAGATTTATGTATTTCACCAAACAGGTTCATGTTTCAAACGTATCCTTTGCGCGGCGCATTAGCATAGCTGACATAGCGCATCCAGCATTTATCCGCCCTAGGCGGCCAACCCAAGCTCGCTAAATTTCTTCTCTGCATAAAGATCCGTCATCCCCGAAAGATAATCGGAAATCATCCGCGCACGGCCCGTATCATCCAAGCCCTCAATATCCCAATTGGACGGCAGAAGCGTGCTGTCGTTCATAAAAGCGTTAAACAATCCACGAAGCACGGTTTTGCAATGCTCGCGCGTCTCAATCACCTGCTCGTGGCGATACATATTTTCATACAGGAACGAACGAATCTCATTGAGCTTGCCCAACACATCATTTGAGAAGGCTATGGTTTGAAAATTATCCCCGCGCACAGACTTCGCATCAGACTTGCCCGACAATCGTTTGCGGCTTTCGTCAATCACATCTTCGACCATCACGCCAAAGACCCGTCGCAATGCTTCGTGCCGCCTGCGACGCGGGTCAAGATTGTGATAGCGTTTATCAACTTCGGCAAAACAATCTGCAACAATGGGCAGCTCTTGAATCGCCTCAAGTGAAAAGACTTCTGATCGCAACCCATCGTCCAAATCGTGGTTGTTATAGGCAATATCATCCGACAGGGCCGCAACCTGCGCCTCGGCAGAGGCAAAGGTTTCAAGTTCTATATCATAGCTCGCATTAAATTCCGCAAGCGCATAGGGCACATTGCCGGTCACAGGCCCATTATGTTTCGCAATTCCTTCAAGACTTTCCCAAGTCAGGTTCAACCCATCAAAATCGGCATAGTTTCTTTCAAGCGAGGTCACAATTTTGATCGCCTGCGCATTGTGATCAAAGCCCCCGAAATCCGCCATAGCCTCTGACAACACATCTTCGCCGACGTGACCAAAGGGCGGGTGGCCAAGATCATGGGCCAAAGCCACCGTTTCAGTAAGTTCTGAATTCAATCCCAGCGCCTTGGCAATGCTGCGCGCCACCTGACCGACCTCAATCGTGTGGGTTAGGCGGGTACGAAAGTGATCGCCCTCATGGGCGATAAAAACTTGGGTTTTATGCTTTAGGCGCCGAAAGGCTGTTGAATGAATGATCCGATCGCGATCGCGTTGGAATGGGGATCGGTGTGGGCTTTCGGGTTCCTCAAATTGACGCCCACGCGATTGATCAGGATCCGATGCATAGGCTTCTAACATGATTATGATCCCGACCTCTCTTGCCGTGCCAGCTTTCGCCCCATATATTCTGCTTCAGTTTAAATTGAAACGGTTTAATCCATGGACCTAAACCTACCACCCCGTGTCACAGATCGCGCTTTTGCCCGTTTGGCCGAAATCAATGACGGCAATGCCGACCCGCAAGCCTTGCGCGTCGCGGTAGAGGGTGGCGGCTGTTCAGGCTTTCAATATGAAATCGATCTATCGAATGATGTCGCGGATGATGACATGGTGCTGGAAAAAGACGGCCAGCGCGTTTTGATCGACGCGGTGTCCCTGCCCTTTTTGACAAATGCAGAAATTGATTTCACCCAAGAGCTTATTGGTGCTCGGTTCATCATCAACAACCCCAATGCCAAAAGTTCTTGCGGCTGTGGTACCAGCTTCTCGATATGATTTTTCAAAGGCTCTTTCGATCCTTCTTTTCCAGACAGCCCACAACCTTTGAAAAGCCAAAATCCGCGTCCGCATGGACACTGGTCGAACGTTTGCCGTCTGACAAGGCATCGCCGCGCGTGGAAATCTTCAAATACAAAACTGACAAGCGCTATAAATACCAATTGGAACGTTGGTATTACTACGACGACGATGAACGGCAATATCTCGACGAAGAAGGTTATTGGGGACCGATCAGCGGCTCAGGTTCTTACGGCGACTACGAAACCTGTACACGCGAGGCACTGCGCGAGTTGAAAAATATCAGCTAACGCAACAACCGCTCCAATTAGACCCGTTTACTCCCATACTCTTTGAAGAAAGAAATGACCTCGTCGGTCAAAAAGCCTTTGCCCGTTGCAATTTGGGCCAGTTCAAATGCAGAACCACAATTTACCTCAATAACGATGGGCCCATCTTTGGACAGACCAATGTCAGTAGAGCCGTATTTCACGTCATGATGCATCATCGCGACCGTTTGATTGAGCTTTTGGATCTCTTTCCACATCGGAATGGTTTCACCGATCATTTTGCGTTTGGAGCCCGGCAAGGCCTCATGCTGCACGTAGTTCATTTTCTCAGAACCAACCAAAGTCAGAATTTTCCCCGTTTCGACATCAACCGCACAGACCAAGTTTTCGTCTCGCCAAAAATTATCTGCAATGCTCGGTCCCAAAGGCAGTTTCAAAACCGCAAATGGATTGAAAAGCGAGCCGTCTTTTTTAATCAGGTTGAACGTTCTTATCGTCGCAATCGCCTCGGTAACCCCGTCAAAAAACTTATGCGGTTGCACCTGTTCCTGAAAAATAAAGGGCGTCTCTCCGATATAGGAATCAAAGAATTCCTTATACCCTAGCTTCGCTTCACCTTTGACCGTGACGCCCGCTTTATCCGCCTTTTCAATCACGAAGGCGCCTGCACTCCACATTGAACTTTGGCTTTTGGCAAAGATCGGTAGGTTTTTTTTCACGGAAAGGAACTTCGCCACATCATCGGCATTCCGAAGAACTTGCGTATCTGGGTATTCGCGCGTTGTGGTATCGACGACCGCAGCTGTTTTTGGCGTGGGCAATCCTGCCCCTTTCAGTAGTGTCGAGCTGACCCATTTGTCTTCTGTTATCGTCCACCAATCCAATTCGGTGGTATCGGCAAACCAATCCCAATGTTGATAGGCAGAGATAAAGCGCTTTCTTTCTTCATCCGAATAACGTTCCCGGTCATATAATTGGTATTTTAGATATTCCCCAAATTCCAATTTCCCCGGAGCACGCTTCAGTTTTCGAAAATCCCCCATCAACTTGAAGGGGCTGATACCAGAAGCCTTTGACACTTCTGCAATATCAGAAGAGCTCGGTAATTCCCGCGCCTTTTCGATTTGATTTAGGTCTTTTTGTAATGCCGGTGGTTTCGTCATATGTGATAGGGCCTTTTTTTAAAGCTCAGATTGAACGCCAGCCAATTAAAATCAACAGCTTTCTTGCACAGCGCGCTGGAAAGGATAAAACATTGATGAAGGAGACGGCAAATTTCATGAAAATCGCAAGTTTCAACATCAATGGGATCAAGGCGCGTCTGCCTGCGCTTTTGCAATGGCTCGAAGAGGCCAAGCCAGACGTTGCCCTTCTTCAAGAGCTCAAATCAATGGATGAAACCTTCCCCCGCGAACCGATAGAGGATTTGGGCTACCAGCTGGAAACGCACGGACAGAAAAGTTTCAACGGCGTCGCGATCCTTTCAAAACTTCCCCTAGAAGATATCACACGCGGACTGCCTGGCGATGAGACAGATGAACAAGCCCGCTATATCGAAGCGACCGTGATGAGCGAAATGCCCGTGCGGGTCTGTGGGTTGTACCTGCCCAATGGCAACCCGACACCGGGGCCAAAATATGACTATAAGCTCGCCTGGATGGAACGCCTCCATAAACGCGCCGAAGAGCTGCTTGCTTTAGAAGAGCCGTTTTTGATGGCGGGTGATTACAACGTGATTCCGCAACCCGAAGATTGCTGGGACACCAAACCGTGGCTCGAAGATGCGCTTTACCTACCCCAATCCCGCGCTGCCTTTGAACGTCTCAAAAACCTCGGCCTAACGGAAGCTTTCCGCGCACGCGATGCGGGGGCGATGAATTATACGTTCTGGGATTATCAGGCGGGGGCATGGAACAAAAACCACGGCATCCGCATCGATCATTTCCTGCTTAGCCCCGAATGCGCCGATATGCTGACCGACTGCCAAATCGACCGCCACACCCGTGGGCGCGAAAAACCCTCTGATCATGTTCCGATCTGGGTGGAGCTGGCGGCTTAAACCCGATCCTCATAAATCCAAGCATAACGCCTAGACAGCTTATGTGGTGAAAGTCGCCCAGCAATTGCCATGCCCATGTGATAAAACGGTCCGATAAGCTTGGGATAGAAATGAAAGATACGTCCATTGCTCCGCGCAGCTTTCATCACTGCTTCTTTTCGCTCTTTTCGGATGCGTGCCGAATTTGCTGACCAGCCTTTATGCCCGTCACCCAAATCCTCCGCCAATTCGAAAGCATCCTCAATCGCCATCCCTGCCCCTTGGGCCATAAACGGCAACATCGTCAGTGCCGCATCCCCAATCACTGGCTGCCCAAACGCGCCTTCCATCATCGCATGATCATGCGGGCACAGCGCCCAGCGGCGCACAGAACGCACCGATTGCAACAGCGCATGAGTTGATTTCCCGAAATCCGAAAAGATACCCCGCAGCTCGGCTGGATCAGCGGCATGGCTCCACCCTTGCTCCGCTTGGCCTGTCACTTCCTCTACCGCGACCAGATTAATCAAAGCTCCGCCGCGCAAAGGGTAGGTGACGATATGCCGACGGGCCCCCAAAATAATTCG
>CAZRFT010000366.1:0-1711 GCA_964599255.1 uncultured Neptunicoccus sp.
CCCTTCTGTTTCGCTTGTTAGTGGCCAGCTTAGCAGTCAACAGATCAGCAAACTCCCTCACTACCAGATCCTCAGCATAAGTCCCTTCCCTTGGCTCAACTGCATTGCCTCCAGTGATCTTGTTCCTGTGCCATCTGTGCACATCAACCACACTCATACCCACAACTGTTGTCACCAAACGGAACCAACAGTCCTTTGTAAGCCAACAACGCTCCAATCCCAGGATGCTCTGCCTTTGTTTGTTGTGTTCATCAATCAGTGGCAGGAAATCATACAGAAAATGTGAAATACATGGCCGTTCAACCTGCCTGTATTGGGTGACACCAAAGTCATCCTCAAAACTTGTCTCATACTTGTGTGGGCTGGGGTTGGTTGTGCCGCAGGTTGACAAGAAATATGAAACACCACTTTGGCTCCATGCATAAGCTATGGCAAACATAGGAACTTCCGCAATGACTGTCTTCATCACCACCCAATGTCCGGCAGGTCGGTCACCAAACCTGGCTTTTAGAACAGCTTTCAGAGCCTTGTAGGGGTATAGGCTTCGGTTGTTTTTGATGATCCAAGTGGAATGCACACCAAACGTCTTCATCACCTCAACACAAGTCATGACGCTGCCAAACCAAGCATCCCCACCAACCCATCCGCCCTCTGGAACACCAGCACCCTTTACTTGGCGAAGTACAGTTGCAGTTGTGGCTCCAATGTCTTCTTTTGTCGGCAAACGAGAGATGGATCCATAAAACTCTTTCTGTGCTTCCACCTCTGGTGGTTGGACCACATCTTGGTGAATCACAATACCAGTTACACACTCAACTCCATTCCTGAACATTGTCCCAAGGGACACTGGTTTTCTTGGCTCCAATGATATGTTTGGCAACCCCCCAAACTGGGAAGTGTGTGGGCACCAACCCGACATTGATTCATCCAGGAGCAACATGCAAGCAATAATCAACTGTGTTCTCTTGTTGTTGTAGTCTTTCAAGCAAGGAAGGAAGATGTCCCATGTCTTGTCTCTTTTGTCGGCAAACCAATATTTCTTGTCACACCAACAGTATGGTGCAGCTGAAACAAATGCCTTGAATACATGAACCTCCATGTATTGCCCAAAGTCGGGGTAGTCCATCAATCCTTTGGATGGTCCTTTTCTCCAAAGATTCTCGTAGCCCACACGGACTTGATTGGTTGCTGCTATCATCATCAAGTAGCCTTGTTTCACTTTCCAGTCTGGGTCATCAGCGTCGGGATCATGGAACTTGATTTTCCTTCCTTGTACAGTCTCGTAGTATGGAGACCTTGGGTCAGAGTGAAACTCATCTATGATCTTGGCATGACCTTTGACAGTTGGGAAGAAATGTTCAAAGAACACTTCTGATAGGTCAGTGTCGTCCTCCAAGGTAATGTGTTTCTTGTAATGTGCACTCCCGTCCATAAAGCTGTCCTCCATTGCATCCTCTGTGATGTGCTCATTGTCGCGTAAGATCTTCCAACGGATGGGATTGTCACACTTGGGAATAGATTCCTCGAAAACCGTAGCAGCCAGTATAGTTTCCTTGTCCATCTCTGCAAACTTATCACCACAGTCCTTCTTTGGAGGCCTCTTACCCTTCGGTCATGGTGCAGGCTCATCCTCTGACTCATGGCCCCGGTGGTCGCATGGTACCTCCTCCTCTCCCGGTTGGACGACATGTAGCTTATTTCTGGTAATGAG
>CAZRFT010000367.1:0-6618 GCA_964599255.1 uncultured Neptunicoccus sp.
GGCGCATCACTCGCGGCGCGGTCGGCAGAAACAATATTTGTGCCCCTTTGGCTCTCGCTTTGCAAACTGATCCTCTTACCCGCAGCAGCAATCTTTTTCGCCTTAGCTGTCTTTGACCTGCCAGGACATCTGGCCGCTGTGATGATTGCCACCGCCGCGATGCCTACAGCCGGGAACATCTATATCATCGCCAAAAGCTACGGGGTTGCGTCCCAGCGCGCTTCTGCGACGATACTGATCACCCATATCGGGGCGGTCATTACACTTACCGCAATTCTGGCAGAGGTGGTCACATGGTAGACATTCATCCTTACAGCGATCAGGACGCAAACAAGGTCTGGGCAATTTTAGAACCTGTTTTTCGAGCGGGCGAAACCTATACCATCGATCCCAAGATAAGTCGCGATGACGCACTCACCTATTGGACGGGTGGCACGCATCATGCTTTCGTTGCGGGTGCTGGTTTGGGCACCTATTACATTCGCCCCAATCAGGCAGGCAATGGCGATCATATTTGCAACTGCGGTTACATCACAGCACCTGCAGCCCAAGGCAAAGGCATCGCGCGTGCAATGCTAGAGGACAGTTTTATCCGCGCGCGCAAGATGGGATTTTTGGCGATGCAATATAATTTCGTGCTTGCCAATAATAACCGCGCATTGGACACTTGGGCACGATACGGGTTTTCTCAGATCGGACGTATCCCTGATGCGTTTCGGCACCCAAAGGACGGAATGGTCGATGCAGTAATCATGCATCGGCGCTTGGATTTGGAATAGGAAGAAGCGGCAAAAATGTCTCATTACGATTTGATTGTTATCGGCTCTGGCCCCTCTGGGCGTTCAGCCGCCATTCAAGCAGGCAAGCTGCGCCGCAAGGTTCTGGTCGTCGAAAAAGGTCGTGAAGTGGGCGGCGTGTCGGTGCACACGGGCACCATTCCATCCAAGACCTTACGCGAAACCATTCTTAATCTTTCCGGCTATCGGGAGCGGAGCTTCTACGGACGTAGCTATCGCGCCAAAGATCAAATTGATGCCCAAGACCTTCGCGACCGCCTTCGCAAAACACTGACCTATGAGGTTGATAACCTCGAACACATGTTTTCGCGCAATCATGTGGATGTAATTTATGGCGAGGCGCATTTTACCTCTAAATCGTCGATCGAGGTGATCGGCGATGATAGCGAGCGCATCACCTACACGGCCGATCGTTTTTTGATTGCCACCGGCACGCAACCGTTCCGCCCCGACTATGTTCCGTTTGACGAAAAAACCGTGGTTGATTGTGACGAGTTTTTGGAACTCGACGCGCTCCCACGATCACTGATCGTTGTGGGTGCGGGCGTTATTGGCGTTGAATATGCAACCATGATGCGGGCACTAGATGTGCTTGTGACCTTGATTGAGCCACGCGAAACCTTTCTGGATTTTGTGGACAAAACCTTGATCCAAGAATTTACCCACGAAATTCGTGATATGGGTGTGGACTTGCGACTGGGCGCACAAGTCACCAAAATCGAAAAAACTCAAAATGGTGTTCGGGTGGAGCTTGATAATGGCCGCCAAGCGCAGGCCGAAATGCTCCTTTTCGCAGCCGGCCGCATGGGCGCCACATCCAAGTTGAATTTGAAAGCCGCCGAATTGGAAACCGACCACCGCGGACGATTGAAGGTCAACGAGGAATATCAAACCAATCAGAAACACATCTATGCCACAGGCGATGTAATCGGCTTTCCGTCACTAGCTTCAACGTCGCTTTCCCAAGGGCGCGTTGCCGCTTGCCATGCATTGGGCGAAAAAACCATTCCAAACTCACCTTGGTTTCCTTACGGCATCTATTCTGTCCCAGAGATTTCAACCTGCGGGATGTCCGAAGAAGAGCTTCAAGAACGCGGCATTCCCTACGAGGTCGGCGTCGCAAAGCTGGGCGAGACATCGCGCGGTCACATCATGGGCCTACAACACGGCATCCTAAAAATGCTCGTGTCATTGAAAACGCGTCGAATCTTGGGCGTTCAAATCATGGGCGAAGGCGCAACAGAGCTGATCCATATCGGCCAAGCGGTGATGAACCACAAAGGCACCGTGGAATATTTCATTGAAAATACGTTCAACTACCCAACGCTGGCAGAGGCATATAAAGCCGCTGGATTTGCTGCTTGGGCACGTATGCCTAAAATCGATCCAGAGTGAAAATCTACATCGATGCAGATGCCTGTCCAGTAAAGGACGAAACGGTCCGCGTTGCTGAACGCCACGGCGTGCAGGTATACATCGTGTCAAACGGGGGTCTACGACCCAATCCGCATTCCCTTGTTGAAATGGTCACAGTGGCCGCAGGCGCGGACGAGGCGGATAAGTGGATCGCTGATCAAGCGGATGTTGGGGATGTTGTTATCACCGGTGATATTCCTTTGGCCGCACGCGCCATTGAAAACGGCGCAGCCGTTCTCAAACATAACGGCGAAGAGCTGGATGGTCGGAATATTGGTCAAATATTGGCGAGCCGCGACCTTATGGCTGATATTCGTGCCGCTGATCCTTTTCATCAGGGCGGTGGCAAAAGCTTTACAAAGGCGGATCGCTCCGCTTTCCTCAATGCGTTGGAACGCGTGTTGCAAAGGTTGAAGCGATGAGCAAAATCGAAATCTTTGTCTTCGATATCGGGCGCGTTCTGGTGGAATGGGAGCCAGAGGAATTTTACAAACGCGTAATTGGTGCGGACCGCGCCAAAGCTTTTTTTGCCGCTGTGCCGATATTTGATATTCATTTTCGATCAGATGCAGGCGAAAACTTTTATGATGTTATCGCCGAAGCAGCTGAAAACTATCCGGATTGGCGGGATGAAATTCAGATTTGGGCGGATCGCTGGGCGGATTTCACAAATGTTGGGATCGATGGCACGATTGCTATTAAAGACGAACTGCACCGCATGGGCAAAACCGTCTATGGTCTATCAAATTTCGGGGCAGAAAACTTCCCCATTACGCAAGCTATGCATCCCTGTTTGCAAAATTTTGATAAGCTCTTTCTTTCTGGGGAACTCAAAATGGCAAAACCAGATCCCCGCATCTATGCCTATGTCGAAACACATTCCGACCTTCCCCCTTCGACCCATTTCTTTATCGATGACAGTCCCGCAAATATCGAGGCAGCAGCGGACCGTGGTTGGCAAACGCATTTGTTTGAAACACCCGACAAGCTTCGCCGCGACCTAAGTGAAAGAGGATTAATTGATGCCTGATACCTCAAACACAAATGTGCCCTTCATCGGTTTCGAAGCGGGCGACCAAATTCTTGATTGGAATGCCGTCACCGATGCAATCCTCGCAGGGCATCGATATCCACGCGCTGAAATCGGGGATACATTCTTGCGCCGTGGACCAGACACGCTTCTGTCACGCTCTGCTTGGATCGACGGGTTGGGGATGCTAACCAAAACAGCAACCGTGATCCCAGCGAACACACCTTCAATCGATGGTGGCGTGATGCTCTTTGGCGATCAATCGGGAAAGCTCGAAGCGGTGATTGACTTCAAACTCCTTACAAAATGGAAAACCGTGGGCGACAGTTTGCTGGGCGCTAAACTCTTGGTCACCCATGACGTGAACACAATCTTGATCCTTGGAGCAGGTACGGTTGCAGGTCAGCTTATCGATGCATTTCGAACAAAATGGCCTGACGCAGAATTTTTGATCTGGAACAGAAATGTAGAAAAGGCACAAGCGCTGGCAGAGGCCAAGGAATGTTCTTTCACCTCAAAAATTGGCAAAGCAACGGGCGGGGCGGATATAATCCTAGGGGCCACAATGACAACGGATCCAATCCTAAAGGGCGAATGGATCACGCCCGGAACTCATGTGAATTTGATTGGGGCCTATCGCGGGGATATGCGCGAAGCGGATGATGAATTATTGCGTCTATCAGCGATCTATGTCGACAGTCGGGCGACAACGATGGACCATATCGGTGAGTTAAAAATCCCGCTAGAACAAGGGGTTATCGAACCTAGCGATATCCTAGGGGATTTATACGATCTACAAAATGATCAGTTTCCAAACGCCCAAGATCACAAGGTCACACTCTTTAAGAACGGTGGGGGGGCTCATCTGGATTTGATGGTGGCTCGTGAAATTCTGCGCCGCTATCAGGATCAGGCGGGCTAGTAGCTTCCGCAATTTCCACAGATGACGCCGCTTTGGTGTCATCCGTCAGCACCGCCGCTGTGAACCCCAAAGAGGCTGGATTTGCTTCCTGTTCCGCAGGTGTCGCCTTCCACGACAACGTGTCAAAACCATCACAATTCGAACATTGCGCCTGCCAGACCGAATGTATCTTCGAACAATTTTCGCAAACCCATTGATTGCCGCGTGGCGCTTCCATGGCTTTGTTTAACCAGGCGCGTACGGTTTTATCGTCTGCCCCTTCGCCTTTTTCGATAGCGGCCATGATGGTCAGCGCACGTGTGGTCGGATCCTCTTCTGCTAATTCTCGAACCGCACGGCGCGCGGCTGGAAAATCTTCATCCGCCAACGCAAGCTCTGCCGTTAACAGCTTCGTTTCAACATTGTTTGGGTTTAACTTCGTCAGTGTCGCAAAACGCTTTTGACGCTGTGCGGGCGTTTCGTCTGGATTAATCTCTGCAAAAGCAGCGGCCAGATCGGGGTGAGGGTGCTGCGCCCATGCTTTGCGAATGGCATTGCCCGCCGCGCGACGATTATTATCCAGCATATACATTTCCGATGCCAGGGCGGCAGCTGGCACTAAATCAGGCGAAAGCTTATTTGCCGCAAGGGCGATTTCTTTGCCCTTTTCAATTTCACCTTTTTCAAGTTGGGCACGCGCATCTTCCAACATCAAAATTGCTTCACGACGCTTACCCACATCCTTGGGCAAGTGGCCCGCACGCACTTTCGCCTCGATGGTTTTTTGGGCGCCCTTCCACTCAGCTTTTTCCGTTTGAAGATCAAATAACGCATCCAACGTGCCTGCATGTTTGGGCCGAATAGCAAAAGCCTTCTCGGCCAATTTCAAGGCAAGATCGGTTTCACCTTCGGCAAGCTTTTGTTTCATCAAACCTTGGACGCCAACAAAGCGGCCATTTTGCGATGACAGCAGCCGTTTATAATATTTCTCTGCCCGCTTGATATCGCCAGCTGACTCTGCGGCTTGGGCGTTAAACAGATCGGTGAGCTCTGGACGATCAAGATAGCGTTCTGCAGCAGCAGCCTTGTCCACCGCCTTTTTCCCCTCACCCGCCGCAAGGGCGACCATGCCTTCTGCCAGCGCGTTATATCCCTTCTCAACTCGGTTCGCACTTAAGTAGCGCGAAACGGCCGTTTCATCCCCGTTAAAAAACCGAAACACAGCCAATGCGATGCCAACCAACCAAAGCAGAAGCCAAACCGCACCCAAAAGCAAAATGACACCAATAACCGCCTGCAATGGGGACAGCGCAACTTCATAGCCGCCAAATTGCATCAGGATCGTGCCACCCTCTTCTAAGATAAAGGCTGCAACAAAGGTGATGATAGCGATGACGCCGACAAAGATACCAATTCGGAAAAATGAGCCCAGCATAATCTACTCTTGCAATTGCTGAAATGCAGCCAGAGCATCGCGGCGGTTTGATACTTGCATCAACCAATCCGCAAAAACACGTGCCGCACTTTCATCCAGCCCACCCGCCTCTGCCAGAACATCGTCTAGCGACGCGATGCGAAGTGCGGCATTCATGCGCGAAAGGATAGCATTGGTATCATCGCCCTCTTGCGCCTCCAATGCCCGCACAGAAATTTGGCTTTGGAAAAAACTTTGTACACGGCTCACAACGCTGCCGTCATTCCCGTTCTGCGCGGATGCGCGAATGGCCTCGTGGGCAAGGATTTCAAATCTCTCGATAAGCTCTGGCAAGGTCGCAATCCCCGCTTGTGCATTTTGAAGCGCGGGCGAAACAGCCACACCAAAAGATTGCGCGACCGCCAATTCATCGGCGAAGGAATATCCCGATTGAAGGGCAAGCCCCAGCTGGGCAATCGCCCGCTTCCGATCCGCCTCGGTAATCGCCTCTGTATTCACGACGCCTAGATTGGCAACGCTATCGGCTGCTGTTTCTAGTTGGCGGGATACATCTGCTTCCAAACTGGAAATGGCTGATTGAAGCTCTGCATTCGCGGATTTGGTATTGGCTAATTCCGTCCGCAGCGCGGCAATTTCCAATTGCACGGCCTCGGTTGATACTTCTCCATTTTCAGACGATGCGGTCAGCAACTCCTCTCGCAGCGACGAAAATGTACCTTCTAAATTTGACAGCTTGGCATCAAGCGCATCAATTTGTGGTGTCCAATCCGTGGCATCCTCGAAAGCGGTTGCCGCTAGGGCGGAAAGACGCGCTTCAATCTCATTTCGCAATTCATCGATTGCCAGTGATGGATCCGCACTGTCGCTTCGTGCGGCTTCCAAAGCATCAATTTTATCTAGCAAAGTTTGGTTAGATTGCGCCATCTCCGCGCGAACCTCAGATAAATCGGCGCCGAAATAATTGGGTAGCACTTTCGGACCCAAAAGCGCCGCGGTTCCTGCCCCACAAAGAAACAGACCCACGGCCAGCACGGGCATC
>CAZRFT010000368.1:0-2545 GCA_964599255.1 uncultured Neptunicoccus sp.
ACTGCAAAGCCGATCGAAGTTCGTATGGGTAAAGGTAAAGGTTCTGTCGATCGTTGGACGGCTAAGGTTAAGCCTGGCCGTATCATGTTCGAAATTGACGGCGTTAATGACGGCATCGCGCGTGAGGCGCTACGTCTGGCAGCGATGAAATTGCCAGTTAAGACTCGCGTCGTTGTTCGCGAAGATTGGTAATTCTGAGCCAAAACGAATTTTAAAAACCCCGCCTTTGAGCGGGGTTTTTTATTGCCATTGTCTTGCCCGCCCCTCTGTATAGAATTGCCTAAAATTCAAGACAGGAGATCCCCAATGAAAACGTCCAAAGATTTTATGGAAGAAGCAAACGCAGTTGTTCCGCGTATCACCGCGGAGGAAGGCATTGCCCTGCATAGTGCTGGGACTGCGGTGTTTGTCGATGTACGCGATAGTGGAATGGTTGCGCAAACAGGAACAATTGCAGGCGCGGAACGGATCGCGCGTGGCATGATGGAATTTTGTGCATGTGACACAACAAATTTCTATAACCAAGCTCTACAGAAAAACCAGAAGATCGCGCTTGTCTGTGGCGCTGGTGGGCAAGCTGCGCTTGCGGGCAAAACGCTGGTTGATATGGGTTACACGGATGTCGTGAATGTCGGTGGCTTTTCTGATTGGAAAGAGGCGGGCGGCCCAACGGAAGAGGGCTAGCCAAAATCTGATCAGCACAGGCGGCACTTGCGATTTAGGCTGGTTCCGCCTCTGGCAGACTTAGGATGAAGAAGCACATGATGCCTGCGGCGATTGCGAGCCAAAGTGAACCCATCCATAGAATCGAATAATTCCCAAACTGGTCAAATGCGATGCCGCCCAGCATCGCACCCGCGGCACCGCCCAGCGAGTGCCCTGATGAAATCAACCCCATCGCCAATCCCATGAAACGCAGGCCCACATGGCTAGCCGTCAAGCTGGCCGTCACAGGGATGGTGGAATAATCAACCACCCCAAAAAGAACGGCAAAAAGAAATAACATCTCAATCGAGGTGCCTGGAAGCTGCGAAAGAATGATAAAGGTAAAGCCCCGAAGGATATAAATCGCGCCCAACAATAGGGGGCGGTTGACGCGATCGGTAAGCCAGCCGGCGGCAATTATGCCCAGCAGGTTCACGAAAGACAGCAACCCATAGGCCGTGGCACTTGGGATGGGTGGAAAGCCACAAAAAGACGCATA
Organism: uncultured Neptunicoccus sp.; assembly: GCA_964599255.1. Lineage (GTDB taxonomy): Bacteria > Pseudomonadota > Alphaproteobacteria > Rhodobacterales > Rhodobacteraceae > Amylibacter. The sequence continues at coordinate 1,205 of CAZRFT010000368.1, forward strand.
GGGCAAAAGATGGGTTTCGATCACCCCGGTCGTGGTGAAGCCACAAATAAAATAGCTCCAAAACAAAAGCTGAAAAGCAGGGATGCGGATGATTTCCTTAAAATCCTGATACATGCTGGATTGGGGGGCACCTTTTGTTTTCTCGGGCGTGCCTCCAATGCGTTCTTTCAGCGACATTCGTATGCATGGGATCAGCGCTAGACTTGCCAATGAGAGCGCCCCAAAGCTCCATCGCCAGCTTTCAAACGCAAGAAGTGCTGCAATAATCGGCACGATCAAAAATTGTCCACCTGTCGCCCCAGAGGTCGCAAGGCCAGTTGCGAAACCTTGGTTCTTTTCAAAACTTTTGGTCACGGCGGTGGCAACCACATGGGTCGCCACGATGCCAAATCCAACCGCGCAAAAACCTGCAAAGCCGATGATGAACATCAGTTTCCCGTTCATCAAAGCAACGAGCCCACAGCCCAAGCCCAAAAGTCCCACGCCCAAATTCAGCGTGAATTGGGATCCGCGCTTATCAACCATACGTCCCGCAAAAGGCGCGATAGTGGCCATAACAATCAAGGCTGTGGCCCCGACACTAGAGATATAGCTACTGGTCCATCCAAACTCTGCCTGCCAAGTTGGCATGATCAAACCAAGTGCCGCGCGGCTTGAAAAAGCGAGCGCTAAGGCAAGAAAGCCAAAAATGACAATCGGCCAGTTTTGAGCGGATATTTTAGATGCTTGCACCATGTCCCAAGCCTAGGGACAAGATAATCTCGGTCAAGATATTTAGCTAGGTCGAGGGCTTCAGGGCTTTTCGCCCCAGTCGGGGCGTAAAAGCCGGCAAAACCGCGGGCTCGATGCCCAGCGGTTTTGCTTTAGCTCAAATTACTCAGAGACGAGATCGCGGGTCGCGACGTCGTCATCACCAAAGTCAAATTTATAGAAGGGATAAGTTTTATAACCTTCTTTGCACGTCCCCATTTCACCGGAATATTCAAACTTTTCAGTTTCATGCGCGCATAGGTCCAGATCGCCCGTCCATTCGGCACCATCAAAATCAGATGCGTAATAGTAAGCATATCGATTGGTGATCTCGTCTTGGAATACTGAACATTCACCATTGTCGATTTTGCGCCATCCTTTGGTCACCCAATCTTCATTCTCCCAATAAGAATACGCCACCCAGACAGAGGGGTAATCGGTTTTATTACACAACCGCCAGCCAGAGGTGAATTCAGCCTCTGGGTCATCCCCATCGCTGACCAAATCCCGCGTGGCGACATCGTTGTCGCCAAAATCAAATTTATAAAACGGGTAAACTTTATAGCCCTCTTCACAGGTCCCCATTTCCCC
>CAZRFT010000369.1:0-1104 GCA_964599255.1 uncultured Neptunicoccus sp.
TGCTCTTCACCGATGATTAGCGGATCAAGCAGACGCGATGTTGAACCAAGTGGATCCACAGCTGGGTAGATACCCTTTTCTGAGATTGCACGATCCAAAACCGTTGTCGCATCCAAGTGCGCAAATGATGTTGCCGGTGCAGGGTCAGTCAAGTCATCCGCAGGAACGTAAACCGCTTGCACGGAAGTAATCGAGCCTGCTTTTGTGGATGTAATGCGTTCCTGCATCGCACCCATGTCAGTTGCTAGTGTTGGCTGGTAACCCACCGCTGATGGGATACGACCAAGAAGCGCTGACACCTCTGCGCCCGCTTGTGTAAAGCGGAAGATGTTATCAACGAAGAACAGAACGTCTGTACCAGACTGGTCGCGGAATTGCTCCGCCAATGTCAAACCTGTCAAAGCAACACGCATACGTGCACCTGGAGGTTCGTTCATCTGACCGTAAACTAGGGCCACCTGAGATTCTTCTAGGTTATCTGGGTTGATAACGTTCGATTCAATCATCTCGTGGTAAAGGTCGTTACCCTCACGTGTACGCTCGCCCACACCTGCGAAAACAGAGAAGCCAGAGTGCACTTTTGCGATGTTGTTGATCAATTCCATGATCAAAACTGTTTTACCAACACCCGCACCACCGAAGAGACCAATCTTTCCACCCTTTGCGTAAGGTGCTAGAAGGTCCACAACCTTGATACCTGTCACAAGAACTTCTGATTCAGTTGCTTGCTCTTCAAACTCAGGTGCTGGCTGGTGAATTGCGCGTGTTTCTTTGGCTTTCACTGGGCCTTTTTCATCCACAGGCTCGCCAACCACGTTCATGATACGACCCAATGTTGCGTTGCCCACAGGGATCGAAATCGGTGCTGCGGTATCAACCACGTCTTGACCACGAACCAAACCTTCGGTCGCGTCCATCGCAATTGTACGCACTGTGTTTTCGCCCAAGTGCTGTGCAACTTCCAAAACAAGGTTTTGGCCGTTGTTATCTGTGTTAAGCGCGTTCAAAATTTCGGGCAATGCGCCGTCGAACTGCACGTCAACAACCGCACCGATCACCTGTGTGATCTTGCCAGTATTTGCTTTTGCTTTCGCCATTTTCGTT
>CAZRFT010000370.1:0-3342 GCA_964599255.1 uncultured Neptunicoccus sp.
TCGAAATCAGGGGTGTAGGTTTCGCCCAACATAATTACCGATTGTGCATCAGCCCAAAGTGACGTTGGATCGCCGCGCCATTCCACACGATCTTCCATCCAGCCCATTGTGCCGTGATATCCAGCATCCAAAAAACCACGAAGGCGTTCGGGGTGATGCCCAATGGCATCAGGTTTTGTGATGCGGGTCAGGGAAAACCCCTCGACCGCCGCTTGATCGATCAGCGCTTGTTTTATGTCCGCGTCTGCATTCAAAAATCCAAATCCGTATAATGTGCAGGCGGCGGGAAGCCAGGGATATGATCAGACAGGATCGACCGAAACGCAGGCCGCGACTTTAAAATCGCATACCAATCTTTGATGACCGCATGCCGATTCCAATCAAAATCGGAAATATAATCAATGCAGGAAATATGCGCGGCGGCGGCAAAATCTGCGAGTGTTATTTGATTGCCTGCTATCCATTTCCTCGCATCCAAAAGACTTGCCAAATAATCTTGATGGAATTTGATCTGCTTCACGCCCTCTTTAACACGCGCCGCGTCGGGATACCCGCCACCTTGAAGCTTACGTAATACACGTTCACCCAACAGGTTCTGCGTCACATCCCGATTGAAGCTGTCATTAAACCATCCGATCATGCGGCGCATTTCTGCGCGTGCTTCTGGATCTTTGGGCACCAAAGGGGGCTCTGACATTCGATCATCCAGATATTCACAGATTGCCGAGGATTCAGAGATGATGCGATTGTTGTTTCGCAACACCGGCACTTGGCCCAGTGGATTGATTTTCAAAAACTCAGAGGATTTTTCCCAATACCGCTCTTCGATCAAATCCACTTCGATCCGCTTTTCTGCCAAGGTCAGGCGGACGAAACGGGAAAAGGGGCAAAGCGGATGATGGTATAGTCGAAACATAGCGTCCGTTTTTTAGTGACTCATTGCCAAGAAAACCCAGCCGATTCAACCATTTCGAAACATGCGGCCCGTCCATCGGCGGCAATTGTTTCGGCACCACTCGCATTTGCGCGCCCGCGCTTTTTAACAAACGCAGAAGGTTGCGATGCTGACCGCCCTTTCGGATCAGGCAATACAGCGGCCAATCGTGCGGCTTGCGTAAGGCTAAGATCAGATACAGGTTTGTTGAAATAGGATTGTGAGGCAGCGCCGGCGCCAAAAACACCCTCATCAAATTCAGCAATGTTTAGATAAACTTCCAAAATGCGGCGCTTGGTCCAAACCGTATCGATCATCAGCGCAAATCCAGCCTCCAACCCTTTTCGCAAGTAACTACGCCCGTGCCACAAGTATAGGTTCTTGGCGACTTGTTGGGTAAGTGTTGATGCCCCCCGCGTGGCACCATCATCAATTGCCTCCCACAATGCGTCGAAATCAATTCCATGATGCAGGCAAAAATTTGCATCCTCTGCGGCAACAACGGAACGGGGAACATCCAATCCCATATCTTCCAGATCGACCCATTCCCGTTCCAACCCGTCCAAGCGGTTGCTTTCGGACAACATATAAAGCCCACCGGGTGGGTTCACGATTGCAAAGAAAACCACCAGAAACAGCGACAACAAAAACCAACCATAGGTGGCGCGCCACAGCCAAAGCAGACTGCGCTTTGCAACACTAGAAAAGGATTTTTTTACTTCGCTCATCCCGCCCCTTTAGTTGGGGCGGTCCCGTCAGACAAGACTGGGATTAGTTACGTGCGTTAACCGCCTGAATATAGCCGATCAAAAGCGGATGCACATCTTCGGCATATTTTGACCAAACAGGTGCGAAGGCTTCTGCCCATTCTTTGCGACGCTCTTCGGAAAGTGGACGAACAATACCGCCTTCGTCCAAAATGGCTTGGCGGGCGTTTTCGTTAATCGTGAAGACGCGCTTGTTTTGCTCTTCGGACACTTCCTGTGTGATCCGCAACAAATCAGACGCGACATCATTCGACAGGCTCTTCCACCACCAGTTCGCAACAACCAAGATAGAGCCAGAGAAGCTGTGGTTTGTTTCCGTCACACCCTCTTGCAACTCATAAAGCTTACGGCCCTGCATGTTGGCCCAAGTCTCTTCCACGCCATCAACCTGACCTTCTTGCAAGGCTGAATAGGTTTCAAGGAAGCTGATTTCAGAAGGCGATGCACCGATAAGTGTCATCAACTCTTTTGAAATCTCAGTACCCGTTGAGCGCATGGTCAAACCATTTGCATCTTTTGGAAACAAAAGTGGTTTGTTGGCTGACAATTGGTTCATACCGTTATGCCAGAACCCAATACCGCGAACACCTTTCCCGATCATGGAAAGTTTCATCAATTCGCCTGTTAGGCTGTTTTGGAAATCTTCCACAGCGGCCAAATTTTTGAAAACGAAAGGCATGGAAAAAACACGAAGCTGACGTGTGTGTTTGTCGACCGCACCAAAACCTGGTGCTGCCATTTGAATATCACCAGCCAAAAGCGCATCAATAACACGGTCATCTGTATAAATGATCGAGTTTGAATAAACCTCCATACAGGCGCGACCATTCATCTCTTCGTTTACGCGCTTTTCAAGAAGCGAAGCTGCCTCGCCAATTGGGTGGCCAACGGGACGGTTCACATGGCTCATGCGAATAACAATTTCGCCCGAGTCACAGCGTGCCAGTGCAGGATCAATCAGACCCAATAGCGCAACCGTGGAGAGTGCTGCTGTCTTAAGTAGTTTTGAGATCATATCTACAACCATTTCCCCATCGGACGGGAGCAATCCGATGACCCTTGTGTTCACCCTGACCCTAGCCAATGCCTTTTGAGTCTCATAATCAACTATTCAATTGATTTTATGGCGCTTTTTAGGATGAAAATAAAGACTACATTCATCAATTTACTTGGGATTGATGCAGAATGTGATCAAAGTGCAAGGTCAGCGGGCCTGAATTGACCCGCCCTAACCCCAAAAACATCATGTTATGCTGTTTTTTGGCTTTCCTTATCGCTTAGCGGATGCGGGATATGCGCAAGCATTTCTTTGGGGCAAACCTGTACAAACTTCGACACCTCATCCTCCCAGCGGTTCAGAATCTTGGCCGCTTTTGGGGATTTGGTTTCGTTAAAGTGCTCTTCGATCAAAGATTTCAGCTCTGTTTCCCAATGATTTGACTCGATGCGGGATGCAACCAGGCTTTCCATATTGGCTAGCGTTTCGAAACGCCCCTTTGGATCGTAAATATAAGCCATACCACCCGTCATGCCTGCGCCAAAATTCGCGCCAATCGAGCCAAGGATGACCGCAACGCCACCAGTCATATACTCACACCCGTTAGAACCACAGCCTTCGACAACAACATGGGCGCCAGAGTT
>CAZRFT010000371.1:0-2196 GCA_964599255.1 uncultured Neptunicoccus sp.
TATCCGCTAGCTTGCTTTTGCGCCGGGGAATCGCGTAAGTTTACGCAACGACGGGGCGCAAAGACCCTGTAATATTGAGGCAGAAATGGATTTTCCGGAGCGGTTTTCAAACCTTCCCGCTTATGCGTTCCCGCGCTTGCGGGCACTGTTGGACGTGCACGAGCCGGGTGGCGAGATATTGCATATGTCGATTGGCGAACCCAAACATGCCTACCCGACTTTTGTTGACGAGGTATTGGCGCGCGCGGTCAAAGGTTTCAACAGTTATCCAAATAACAATGGAACGGATGCGTTGTTGTCGGCCATTGCGGATTGGAACCGGCGTCGCCATGGGATCGCGTTGGATCCGAGCACAAATCTACTTGCCTTGAATGGTACCAGAGAAGGGTTGTTTAATGCGGTATTGGCGCTTTGCCCCGAAAAGAAAAACGGGGCGCGGCCGAAGGTGCTGATGCCGAACCCGTTTTACCAAGTCTATGCGATTGGCACCCTGACCGCAGCAGCAGAACCTGTTTATGTGAATGCTACGGCCGAAACGGGGTATCTTCCAGATTTTGAAAGCGTGGTCAAAAAGCAGCTCGACGAAACAGCGATTGCTTTTATTTGCACGCCGTCAAATCCGCAGGGATCGATAGCGAATTATGACTATTTGAAATCTTTGATTGCCTTGGCTGAAAAGCACGATTTCTATGTATTCTCTGACGAATGTTATTCAGAGATTTATTATGGCGAGCCGCCTGTTTCGGCTTTGAAAGTCGCCCAAGATATGGGGGCGAACCCTAATCGGGTGGTGGTATTTAATTCGCTTTCAAAGCGATCCAACCTACCAGGTCTTCGGTCTGGATTTGTTGCCAGCGGGGCAGAGAATATTGCCGCTTTGCGTCAATTACGCGCCTATGCGGGCGCACCCTTGCCGACCCCGCTGCAGGATGTTGCAGAGGCCGTTTGGCAAGATGAGACGCACGTTGTTGAAAACCGTGCGCTCTATCAGAAAAAGCGAGACATGGCGGCAGAAGTCTTTGCCGATAAGCCTGCCATAAAAATGCCTGATGGTGGGTTTTTTCTGTGGTTGAATATTGAAAATGACGAGGCGGCTACATTGAAACTTTGGCAAGATGCAGGACTTCGCGTTCTTCCAGGCAGCTACCTTGCACGAGATACAAAATCAGGCAATCCGGGTCGCGAATATATTCGTGTCGCGCTGGTTGCTCCCTTTGAAGATGTGAAACGCGGCTTACTTACAATACGGGAAATAATGTATTAAATTATGGCAATGGCATACACGACGCGCACCAAAGATCCAAAGCTAGAAGAACGGATGCAATCGGCAATCCGTAAACGCGCACGCCAACTTGTTGGTTTATTGCTGATCGCGCTTGCTTTCGTTTTGGGTTATGCGCTGTCGACTTATTCGCCCAATGACCCAAGTCTATTGGGCGCGGAGGATACGCCACCTTTAAGCCTAGCGGTGATTAGTGCGACGATTTCTTCGATGCTAATTCCCACAATCGGGTTGGCCGCTTGGGCGATACCTGCGTCCTTGATTGTATGGGGCGCGCGGCTTTTGCTTTCAGTTGGCGAAGAGCGGCTGTTTTCCCGCGCTATCATCATTCCGATATTTATTGCCTTTGTTGCGATATTTTTTGCAACAAAAGCGCCTTGGGGCTTTTGGACATTTAGCTGGGGAATGGGGGGAATTTCAGGCGACGCCGTTTTTGAAATAATCCTGGAAAACAGCCCGATTGATCTAACCGCATCGGTTCGCTTGTTCTCTTTGGGGTTGGGTGTGGTTGCTGTTTTGACGGGGATTTATGCGCTTGGCTTCAATATTGCTGAATTGCGCGCGATTTTCACCCGCGGGCTTGTTGGCACTTGGGCATTCTTGCTTGTGAGTTTGAAATTCCTACGTTCACTTTTCCGAATGGGCACGAAAGGCGCCAAAAAGGGTGGCGAACAGGTCGCCGTGGCACGCCGCCAAATGCGGGATCGCAAACATCTAAAGGATGGGATGCCGATAATTCGCACCGAAAAACATATGGCTGAAGACGCCAAGAACCCCAAGAAACTTGGTCGTAGCACGGTGTTTCCTGCAATGCCGGTTTTTGGAAAAAAGCGCAAAGTGGCTGCGGAAGAAGAAGCAGGCGATGGGCGCGGCAAAAAATACGCAGCGCCAGATTTGTCGGTTCGAAACCCAGC
>CAZRFT010000372.1:0-3654 GCA_964599255.1 uncultured Neptunicoccus sp.
AGAGGCGATGGATGCCGAACGCCCCAAATTCATCGATGGGGCCAAGGCAAATGGCGTGGACGAGGCAAAGGCGCTGGAGGTTTGGAACCTTCTGGATAAATTTGCCAATTACGGTTTCAACAAATCCCACGCCGCCGCCTACGCTGTGGTCAGTTATCAGACCGCTTGGCTCAAGGCGAACCATCCCGTTGAATTCATGGCGTCGGTGATGAATTGCGATCTGCATCTGACGGATAAACTTCATGTCTATTATGAAGAGGTAAAACGGTTAGAGATCGAAATGATCCTGCCTTGCGTGAACCGATCAGAGGCTTTGTTCAGCGTGAAGGACGGTAAAATCGCCTATGCGCTGGGTGCCCTCAAAAACGTCGGCGCCGAGGCGATGAAGCTGATCACCGATGCGCGCGCAGAGGGCGAATTTATCGACCTTGTCGATTTTGCACGTCGCGTGGATTTGAAACGGGTGGGCAAACGCCCGATGGAAATGCTGGCCCGCGCGGGCGCCTTTGACCAACTGGACGGAAACCGCGCGAAAGTCTTAGCATCTGTTGATGGCTTGGTTGCTTATTCAGCCGCGGTGCATGAAGAAAAGGGGTCTGCCCAGGGTGGATTATTTGGGGATGCGGGCGAAGACCTCCCAGCACCGCGCCTGCCGATGCCAGAGGATTGGTTGCCAACGGCGCGGCTGAAAGAAGAGCTTACGGCGGTGGGCTTCTACCTGTCGGGGCATCCATTGGATGACTATATGGGTGCGCTTAAACGTAAAAATGTGCTGACGTTGCGCGAGGTTGAACAGAAGGCCGCCGGTGGCAAAGTGCCTGTTAAAATCGCAGGTGCGGTCAGCGGCATCCAAATCCGAAAATCCGCACGCGGCAATCGTTTTGCTTTTGTTCAATTGACTGATCCAACAGGGTCTTACGAGGTCACGGTCTTTTCTGACACACTTGATAAAGCCCAAGATCATCTGGTCGTGGGGAATAATGTTGTTTTGTCCGTTGAGGCAGAATTGGAAGCCGAACAACTCAAAATGCTCGCCCGCGGTGTGCAACCGGCCGATCTGACCGTGGCCGATGCGGCCTCGATGGGGTTGAAAATTTTTGTGAATTCAGAGGAAGCCGTGGACGGAATTTCAGAGCGACTGGTCGCCTTGGCAAATGACAAATCCATCAAAGGCCGCGGACCCATTCACTTGATCCTCTCGAACCCAGAACTACCCGGCGAAGTCGAAATCGCGCTTCCCGCTGAATACCCAATGAACCCTCAAGTCAAAGGAGCATTGAAACATATCGGGGGTGTGTTGGATGTGGTGGAGTTTTAATGGGATTGCGAGGCCTTCGGCCCCGCGATGGGGGTTCGATCTTTGCGGGCGGGTGAACCCGCCACTTAAAGATCGAATTGGAGGGCGTCGCCCTCCAAGGAACCTGCGTCGATTCTAGAAAGCCAATACGGCCAGAACAATCGCAGCGATCGCTGACAGGCTCGCCGTTACACCGATTTTTACCATTAGTTTTGCATTGGGTGGCGTTCCCGCTTTTGCGGCGCGGATACCGACGATCTGCGCAGACAAAGACGCCAGCGTCGCCAGACAGACAAATAAAAATTTCCACCAAAACAAATCGGGCAGGGCGCTGAAGCCCCCGTAAATCCCGTGCACTAGGCCAATACCTGTGATCCAAAGCAGGATCACACAGAGGAACAGAATTTGCCCCACGCGCTTGGTGATCATGCCGATGGGCGCGCGTTGCGGGGGATCAGTTTTGAACAGAACTGACATGGCGACTAGATTGGCAACGCCGCCGCCCAACCCAACCGCGAGTGCGAGGAAGTGAATAATCTTTAAGAATTCCATAATTAACCCTCTCTTTATTTTTGACGTTAACCAATTTGTCTCAAAAATCACACCCCCGCATGCACCCCCGTATCCACCCCCGTGGGCACCCCCACGAAATTAAGGCGATGCTGCTGGCGAACGGTGCTTCGTTAACGCGCCGTTCGGTCTAAAATATTTCACCCTATCACTTCCCCGCGACAGGGGTTTTCGGGGCGGGGCCTGCCCGATTATCTAGGGGCCAAGTCACGAAGGACATCCAGAATGAAAACCGAAAAATTCGAATTTACTGGCCATGACGGCTCAACGCTTGCCGCACGTCTGGAACTACCGATGGGTAAGCCCCAAGCGACCGCGATATTTGCGCATTGCTTCACCTGTTCCAAAGATATCCCAGCGGCAAAACGTATTTCCCAACGTCTCGCGGCACAGGGTATTGCAGTTTTACGGTTTGATTTCACAGGGTTAGGGCATTCAGCTGGTGAATTTTCGAACACGCATTTTAGCTCTAATGTTGAGGATTTGATCAATGCGTCGGCCGCGCTTACCGAAAAAATCGCGGCGCCTTCTTTGCTGGTGGGTCATTCTTTGGGGGGCGCAGCGGTCATCAAAGCGGCTTGCGAATTACCATCCGTTAAAGCCGTTGCCACAATCGGTGCGCCTCACGATCCTGAACATGTGATCCATAACTTTGGTGCCTCGATTGAAGAAATTGAAACCGAAGGCGAAGCGGAAGTTTCACTTGCCGGACGCCCTTTTAATATCAAAAAAACCTTTTTGGAGGATGTTCGGGCAAGCTCGCTTGATGCATGTCTGGCAACAATGAAGCGGGCGCTTTTGGTGTTGCATTCCCCCATTGATGCAACGGTGGGTATTGAAAACGCGGCCGCCATTTTTGCCGCCGCCAAACATCCAAAAAGCTTTGTGACTTTGGACAAAGCGGATCATTTGGTAACTGAAGCTGCGGATGCGGCTTATGTGGCAGAGGTGATTGGCTCTTGGGCAACGCGCTACCTAGATCTGCATCCCGATTTGCATGCGCGACCAGAAGACAGCGTGATCCGATCAACCGAGCTTGATCCAGATGCGTTTTTGCAGCTTATCCAATCGGATGTGATTGCAACCTATGCCGATGAGCCGAAAAGTTATGGCGGGTCGGATGTGGGACTGACGCCTTTTGAATTTGTCTCTGCTGGGTTGGCTGCTTGCACCTCGATGACCATTCGCATGTATGCGCGTCACAAAAAACTGCCGCTTGAATCGGTGGAGGTCGACGTGGTCCATGACAAAGTGCACGCGACGGAATGTGAGAATTGTGAGACGACAGAAGGCAAAGTCGACCAATTCCAACGCCGCATCACTTTGCTTGGGGATCTGGATGAGGCAACGCGCATACGGCTTTTGCAAATTGCCGATAAATGCCCCGTGCATAAAACCTTGCATGGCGAGGTGAATGTTCAAACGGAGTTGGTAGAAGCCTAGTAATGCGGGGGGCGTTCGCCAAAAGTGATTTGCCCGCCATCTTCGCTGGCATCTTTGGCCAGATCCATCAATGCGGCGAGTTGGGATTCTGCTTTTACCAGACGTTTTGTCACATCGGTCAGCACATCGGACAACTCGTCATTAACACGCTCCAAATGCGCGATGCGGCTTTGTAAATCGATCAATTCATCAGACATGCAAATCGGATACGCTTCAGCGGCTTTCACCGCAACCCCGCTTGCCCAGAAATTCGCAATCCGATAGAGGAGGCGCGAATGATGAAAGCAGGCAGTCATGGCCAAAGATAAGAAACAAAAACAAGCACGACCCAAGGCGGTAACACC
>CAZRFT010000373.1:0-1629 GCA_964599255.1 uncultured Neptunicoccus sp.
AAACGATTGCCCAGCGCATCGAACCACAGGGATGAGGGTCCGGGCAAAATCCGGATCCCATGATTGGGCCAAATCGGATCCCAGTTTTGCACCCCTTCAGTATAGTGCCACATCCGATCTCCATTGATCACGTGACCGCCCGCCTTTTTTGCAATCTCAATCATCCGACCGTCGACATAGGCTGGCACACCTGCAACCATATTTTTTGGTGCTTTGCCCAACCTATCCGTGGGCCAGTTTTTTCGCACCATTTCAAAATTCCCGCCAATCCCGCCAGAGGCAACAATCACCGATGCCGCCCGAAAGGCAAAATCCCCAACCACATCACGATTGGTCTTGGCCCCATGTGCGGCAGTATCCTCTGCCAATATGTCACCCGACACACCCGCCACTCGGCCTGCCTTCATCTCTACCTTGGAACAGCGATGGCGAAATTTCAGCGCGATCAAACCCGAATCCACATGCGCCTTCACGCGCTCGATAAATGGCTTTTGCACGCCTGGACCCACACCCCAAGTCAAATGAAATCGCGGCACCGAATTCCCATGACCATTTGCAAAGCCACCCCCGCGTTCCGCCCAGCCCACAATGGGGAACCAGCGCATCCCCATTTTGTGCAGCCATTCACGCATCTCACCACTTGCGAATTCTAAATAGCTTTCTGCCCAGCGGCGGGGCCAGTGATCCTCGTCGCGGTCAAACTGCGCGGATCCCATCCAATCATTCAACGCCAGCTCTGGACTATCTTTGATCCCCATACGTCGTTGCTCGGGCGTATCGACCATGAACAGGCCGCCTAAAGACCAGAAACACTGGCCGCCCAAATTCACGGGGCTTTCTTGGTCGATGATAATGACACGCTTACCGCGGTCCCCGAATTCCGAAGCCGCAACCAGCCCTGCCAATCCCGCACCAACAATGATGACATCCGCTTGATCCAACTACGCCTCCCTTGGGGTTACTCGGTGCAAGTTTTACATGCAGGGATTTTCAGTCAAGCGGCAGGCCCGTTAATGACGGAACGGAATGCGCATGATCTCTTCAAAAAAACCATCTTCCCGCTCGCCACAAACCGAAAGCGCATCCAACCACCAAGGCTCGCTTAAAAAGGGCGCAAGCATTGGGGTCAGCGCCTCCCGAACTGGATCCGTATCATCCAACGGCCCCGTCAACGTCATGTGGAAACGAAAGTCCTCTTTCACAAAAGGATATCCATATTGCCCCAAATAACCCTCTTGCCGCGCACTCAGTTTCGTTTTGCGTCGACGCGCCAACTCCTCTGGGCTTGAGGCGGCACGAAACGGTTCAAACCACTCCACAATCTCACCCGCCAAATCTGTGAAATTGGGCGCCTGTGCGACAGGGCAAAGTGCTAAAAATCGCCCCAGACGAGCCAATTCAAAACGGCCAAGATCTAGGGGCGCATGATGACGCGCAAATTCATGGGCAGCATCCAGAACCGCATCCACATTTGCCCCTTCCACCAAACGAAACGGTGCCTTCAGCGTGCCATGAAATCCGTATTTTCTGGGCCGCTTTGTCATGGATCCTAAATCAAATCCATCGATCCTCATCTGTGGTGCCGACTTGCCACTATGCAAATCCCACCCAAGCCACGCGGCACCAAAA
>CAZRFT010000374.1:0-3419 GCA_964599255.1 uncultured Neptunicoccus sp.
TATTGCTCCTGATGGCTCGGCTCTCCACCTCTTAGCCTATTGCGGTAGAGATGACCAAAAAGTCTCGATCATATCCAGAAGAAGCAACCAGCCAGGTCTCATCTTCGCTGAGCAAATCAACAAATTTCGTGGCTCTGATGTTGTAACGCATAACCATCTTGTCGATGACTGGCTTCCGCACCCGAACCGAGGTCCGAACCGACTGTCTTGGGGGCAGGTAAGTTTATCAGAGCTGAGCAGGGCGTTGCTGGAGAGAGACATGATTTCTGGCGTAGACCCCTTGGAAGATCTTGCGGAAAATGAAGTTGCAGACGAGATAGCCGCCATTGAAAAAATGGAAGAGAAGAAATTTATAAGCTTTAAGAGTTTGAATAACTGAGAAGACCTGTAACTTGATCGTAAACGAAACCAAAATTCGCGGCGTGGTAGAACTCGTGCCACAAAAATTCGGGGACGATAGGGGTTTCTTTGTGGAAACTTGGAACGCCCGTCGCCTTGTTGCTGCAGGAATCGATATTGAGTTTGTACAGGATAATCTGTCTTTTACATCCAAAGCGGGCACTTTGCGTGGACTTCACCTTCAGCGTCCACCTTTTGCGCAAGCCAAACTAGTCAGATGCGTTCGAGGCTCTGTCTTGGATGTAGCCGTCGATATTCGCCAAGGAAGCCCAACTTTTTTGAACCATGTCTCTATCGAGCTTTCTGCCAAAGCAGGCAATCAGCTCTTTATTCCTACTGGATTTCTTCATGGTTTCATTACCTTAGAGGATGATGTTGAGTTCGCTTATAAATGTTCGGCCTACTATGATGCCTCTTCGGATGTCTCTGTCAAGTTTGATGATCCCGCCTTTGGTATTGATTGGGGTAAAGATGTTAACCCGACGCTTTCTCCAAAAGATGCGGAGGCCATTTCTTTTAAGGATTTTGAAAATCCGTTTTTCGATAGGTAAGTTATGAAGCTATTAATCACAGGTGGCTTAGGTTTTATCGGAAGCCACGTTGTCCGTGCCGCGGTTAAACAGGGGCACAATGTCCTCAATCTTGATTTGGAAACATATGCCGCCTGTCCAAAAAACCTCGAAGACGTGTCAGGGCTTGAAAACTATACCCACGCCAAAATGGATTTAAGAGATCATGATGCCGTGATTGAACTGGTTGCAGATTATCAACCGGATGGGATTATGCATCTTGCAGCCGAGAGCCATGTAGATCGATCAATTTCAGGGCCAGCGGAATTCATTGAAACCAATATCGTCGGTACCTTCAACCTTCTCGAAGCGGCGCGACATATTTTTGAGAAATCAAAACCAGATTTGCGATTTCTCCATGTCTCGACCGATGAAGTCTATGGAAGTTTGGGGTCGACGGGCTCTTTTGAGGAAACAACCCCTTATGCCCCAAACAGCCCATATTCGGCGTCAAAGGCGTCAAGTGATCATTTGGCGCGCGCTTGGTTTGAAACCTATAATCTTCCCGTTCTGATCTCTAATTGCTCGAACAATTATGGCCCGAACCAATTTCCAGAAAAGCTGATACCTGTCATCATCTTAAACGCATTAAGTGGCCAGAAAATCCCGATTTATGGCGACGGTCAGAACGTTCGAGATTGGTTATTCGTGACCGATCATGTCGACGCCCTCTTGCAGATTTTTAGGGACGGCGTGCCCGGTGAAAAATACAATATCGGGGGCGGGGCTGAAGTTTCCAACTTAGATTTGGCGCAGAAAATTTGTGGCATTCTTGATGATATGCGCCCAGGAAAACAGAGTTATGAAAACCAAATTCAATTTGTTACGGATCGACCTGGGCATGATTTTCGTTACGCGATCAATTCTAGTAAGATTAAGGCTGAGTTAGGGTGGACACCAAATGTAACACTCGATGAAGGTTTGAAATTAACTGTTGAGTGGTATCTAGAAAATTTGGAATGGGTGAATTCTGTTAAAGAGCTGAATTCTCCATGATTTTGGTCTTTGGAAAGACAGGCCAAGTTGCCACCGCACTTCAAAAATACCAGCCTAATCAGGAAGTCAGATTTTTGGCGCGGACGGAAGCGGATTTATCGGATCCTGTTTCCTGCGCGCAGGTTGTTGAAACACTAAAACCTTCTGTCGTCATTAACGCGGCTGCTTATACAGCTGTTGATGCGGCAGAAAGCGAGCCAGATCTCGCCGCTCGGATAAACGCAGAGGCGCCCTCCCAAATAGCGAAGGCTTGCGCCGCTTTGGAAATTCCAATGATCCATCTATCGACGGATTATGTGTATTCAGGCAATGGCGATGTCCCCCATGATCCAAAAGACCCGGTTAACCCAAGCGGCGTTTACGCTGCTTCAAAGCGGAAAGGTGAAATCGGAATTATTGAGGCTTGCCAGAAATATGTGATCCTACGGACATCATGGGTATTTTCAGAAACAGGAAACAACTTTGTGAAGACTATGCTGCGTCTTGGTCGCGAGAGATCAGAAATATCTGTTGTCGCAGATCAGGTAGGGGGGCCGACATCTGCCGCTTCAATTGCACGCGCAATCTACGCGATTTTGGCGAAGATTGATGACCTGCCTGAAAAATCTGGGGTTTACAATTTCTCAGGAACCCCCAATGTATCTTGGGCCGCGTTTGCAAAAGTAATTTTTCAACAAGCCAAGCTGAATTGTCAGGTAAACGAAATTCCCTCCAGCGCGTATCCAACGCCCGCAAAACGACCGCTGAATTCACGACTTGATTGTGAAAAGACAAAACAAGCCTTCGAGATTTCGCAATCGGACTGGCGTGATGATCTAAGAGATGTATTAAATGAATTGAACGTAGGAGCGGGCAATGGCGCGTAAAGGTATCATTCTGGCAGGAGGGTCGGGGACAAGATTGTACCCGCTAACTAAGGCCGTCTCAAAGCAATTGCTGCCCGTTTATAATAAGCCGCTTATATATTATCCGCTCTCCGTCCTTATGCTTTCGGGAATTCGAGAGATCGCAATAATCACAACGCCGCACGATCAGACCTTATTTAGAGAGCTGTTGGGTGACGGGTCGAATTGGGGGTTGTCGCTTTCCTATATTACGCAGGAAAAGCCCAATGGAATCGCAGAAGCATATATTTTGGCCGAAGAATTTTTAGACGGCGATCCATCGGCGCTCATTTTGGGGGATAATTTATTCTTTGGACATGATTTGCCAAAATTACTCGAAGGCTTTTCGAAAGTGGAAACTGCCTCCGTCATTGGCCATCAGGTGCGCGACCCAGAAAGATATGGTGTGGTTGACTTCGATGCATCGGGTAAAGTTCAGGGGATCATTGAAAAGCCCAAAGAGCCGCCCTCACGCATCGCGGTGACGGGTCTTTACTATCTTCCAGGAAATGCGTCCGAGGTTGCAAAAACACTGACACCATCCGCGCGGGGAGAGCTGGAAATCACGGAT
>CAZRFT010000375.1:0-5907 GCA_964599255.1 uncultured Neptunicoccus sp.
CTGCATCGTGCGGCGAATTTCTTCGTCGCGCCCAATGATCGGATCAATCTTTCCGTCGCGTGCACGTTCGGTCAGATCCGTCGCGAATTTCTTCAACGCATCATAGCCGCTTTCGGCAGACGCAGTATCAGCCGTGCGCCCTTTGCGAATATCATTGATCGCCGCATTCAATGCCTGCGCCGTCACACCACTATCTGCCAAACTATCTTTCGCACCAGATCGCGCCACCGCCAGCGCCGTCAACATCCGTTCCGCGGGCACAAAACTATCGCCCGCCTTCTCCGCCAGTTTCGCAGCTTCCGCCAAAACCTTGTTGGTCTTGCCGTCCAGATAAAGCTGTCCATTCGCACCCGTCACTTTGGGTTGTTTGCTCAATACTTCATCAGTGCTTTGCAGCGCGCGTTTAGGGTCGCCGCCTGCCATGCGGATCAAATTTGCCGCCAAGCCCTCTTCATCATCCAAGAGCGCTTTTAACAAATGTTCGGGCATAAAACGTTGGTGGTCTTCGCGTGTCGCGATGGTCTGTGCGGCCTGTATCATACCACGCGACCGCTCTGTGAACTTTGATAAGTCCATGAGTTTACTCCTTCTTAAGCGCTCGCATTAAATTTGCACCCTTAACATAGGCATGCTTGGCACGAGCCTTCACAATCTAAAATGCGCCCTCACAAACAGATTTTCAAGATGTGGAATAATTTTCTTCCAACCCGCAAAAGCTCCCTTGGGTAAACAAATTGATTTTGCCGTTGTGCCTATTCGTGCAAGGATGACCCAACACAAAAGTAAGAAACGCCATGATCCGTAAACTGACCCAAATCCTTTCCCTCGTAACCTTATGTCTAGCCTCGCTCAGTGGCCACGTATTCGCAGGCGGGGCATCCCCAATTATGGTCGAACTCACAACCATCGGCGAGGCAGAGGCGCTGACGGCAGGGATTGGAAGCTCCAAAAACTCATCCCAAAGCGCCCCCGACATAGAGGAATCTGCTTCATCAAATGGGGGCTTTGGCGCTTGGCTCTCTGCCCGGCACAATAGCTACGAGGCAATCATTGGCTTCAACCGTCTAGATGGAACGGGGCGAGAAATTAGTTTGGGTTTGGAAAAACAGCTGACGCCCGATCTTCTTGTTGGCGTTGCCCTGTCGAAACAAGACTATGCCATTGGCTCTGCGCGATCACAGGCATCTTCCTACGCGCCATATCTATCTTATGAATTGGCAAATATATTGAAACTCGATCTGGCTTACGGGATGGGGAAAGCCACGCATTCCAATGCGAACCCTGATCAAGGTCGCGAATTCCTTTTTGCCAAGGCACAGTTTTTCGGTGCGGAATTCGGAAGCCTAACAATATCTCCCTTTGCGAGCATCATCGATGCAGAGCAGGACCGAACCTTTCAAAGCCATATTGACGTCTTTCGCTACCAATTTGGAACAGACATTAAATTCCCAATCGGGAATTGGAATTCATATTTTAGGATCGCTTGGGACAAAAAGGTGTCGAACACTGTGGTCACCGTAGGGCCCCCAACCCCTGTTATTATCGAGCAATATAAAACCAGAGGATATAGTTTCGGATTTGGGGGATCGACCCAAATTGGAAACGCTGTTTTGTCAGCCAAGATCACCCATGATGGCTATCTCCGTGACGCTGATTCAACCTCGCTGGCGGTCACCCTGACAGGAACCTTCTAAGAGAAATGTCGCACCGGTCTTGCGTGATCTAAAAGCATCTCGATTTTGAATAACAGTTCTTCTGGTAAAAACGGTTTTTTCAAAATCGTATCGGCGCCCAGACTTTGTGCGGATTGTAAAATCCCTTCCATCCCACGGTTCACATATTTTCCCGAAATGGCGATAAATTTTACCCGATGATTTTTTTCACGCGCCTTGTATTTCAGTTTCATAATCACAGCCAATCCGCCATCGGCCACGGGCTTGCCGTCCTCTCGGATGATTATGTCAGCTATGACGATATCAGCGGGCAAAATCTCAAAACCCTCAACGGCGTCTGATCCCTTTACGTAAAGGCGGACTTTATGCCCTGCTTTGGCCAATGATTGTTTCATCAAGGGACCCAAGTCTTCGTCGTCTTCTAGGATGATTATCTCTGCCATAAACACGCTCCAAGGTTCTGACTATCTAGCGCAACCATAGGTATTAGTGAAATTCCGTGAATAACTATAAGGTTGAAATCATTAAATTGAAAGAATAAACAACTTTCGTGTTTAGGTTGTTTACTAAATTTCTTTCGATTGCGTTTTTTTGTGCAATTTGCCTTCCCGTCTCACTTCCTATCTTCGCACAAGAAACTGAAACAAAACCACTTACGATTCCGTTCACTAACAGTCCGCCTTTTATGTATTTGGACGCGGATGGGAACCGCACGGGATTCTTTGTTGAGCTCTCTGAATTACTCGCCGCCGAACTAAATACATCCATTCAATATCGTCCGTTTGACTCAATCCAAGAAGCTGTTGGCGCTCAAATGCGCGGGCAAACCGACATGATCGCCGGAATTGCCGCCCTTCCATTTTTTGAAGCAGAAAATTTGTTTTCGGCACCAGTGGCACAGGATCGAATTCGCATCACAATTCGCCGTGACCGCGAAACCGAATTTGATGCCGAAAGCATCACCGGCAAACGCATTGCTATCGTGGGTCAAAGCATTGATCCCGCAACCCAGCGCCTTCTCGTTCAGAACCAAATGGTTCCCTATGGCTCCGCTGAAGCCGCAATTATGGGATTAATGACCAAACATGTGGACGCCTTCGTTTTCCCTGAACCCATTGTTTACGAAATCTCCCGCACCGCATCCTTGGACGGGCGCATAAAATTTGTGGGCGAGCCGTTACGCATCACCGATCGTGTTGTTGCTCTGAATAAAAATCGGGCGGATCTTTTGAACGCTATAAACAAAGCGATTGCTAAGTTAGAGCACGATGGAACGCTAGAAGATTTGCGCGCGCGATATAAAATTACCGTGCCGCCACCACCTTCCGAAGTGTTGACAGTCGGCGTCAGACATGACCCGCCAAATGCAATAGTTGGAAAAGGTGGCTCATTTTCAGGCTTCAATGTCGAAGTGATGCGCGACCTAGCCGAACGTTCTGGACTTAAGATCACTTTCAAAGAAGTTTCAAATGACATCTGGCATCAGGGGCCCACGGCCAGCACGACCGATATGAATCTTGGGCTGGTGGCCACACCACAACTCGCTGAAAACATGTATTTCACCTCTCCAATTCGCGAATTCACGGCATCATTGTTGACCACGCCAGAAAAGGCCGAACAAATACCAGCCCCTCAAAACCTTTCAGGTTTAAAAATTGGTGTCACCGCCAACCCGTTTCTGATCGATGCGGCAAAGAAAGCTGGCGCAAAATCTTTTGCCGAATTCACTAGCCACGAAGCGATGCTAGCGGCGCTGCTCGAGGGCCAAATCGATGGCTTTATTTTGCCCACACAGATTGGCCACACATTTATATCTGATCAAAATGCCGATGACGCGGTCATCGTTTTGTCGCCACCAATCCAACCGATTGATATTGCTATCGCTCAGCGGTTTGGTCTGGGTTCCGTTCGCGATAAGCTCAACACAATTATACCGCCCTATCTACTATCTGAACGATACTCAGCGCTGACCAAAAAGTATTATGGCAAACCGGAATTTTGGACAACCAATCGCATTTTCGCCGCACAGATCGCAGCTGTTGCACTGGTTCTAGCCCTAATTTCGATCGGATTTTTTGTTGTCGCCAATGCGCGTCGCGCGCGCCGCGTCGAAGCCCTGCTGCGTAGCGAGCTTGAAACAATTTTCAACGCTGCATCCAGCGGAATTATTGCTTTGGATGAAAAGGGCACCATCATCCGCATCAACAAACAGGCTCGCCACATGTTGGGCGGCATTTCTGATCCAACACCATTTGAATGGCCAGAGAAAATTTCATTTCTAGAAGCGGAGACTATGGCGCCTCTTGAAGAAAGCGCCGACCCAATTCGTCGTGCCCTTTCCGGCCACAATCTAAACAGTGAAACCCACCTCTTGCGGCGGGTGCAATCTGGAGAACAACGTCGATATGTTCGTGTTGATAACGCAATGGTGGATCGCTCCGACACAGGCATTGCGGTGGTTCTAGTTATCGATGATGTATCAAACGAAGAACGAAATCGCCAAGTTGTTGAGCGCAAAAGCCGTCTTGATGCTCTTGGTCAATTGACGGGGGGAATTGCACATGACTTCAACAACCTGCTTGCCTCGCTCCTTTACGCGATTGATCTAGGACGCAAAGCACCTACCAAGGCCAAGCGCGACTCGTTTCTTGATATCGCCGAAAACTCCATACAACGCGGTCGTGCGCTGACTTCGCGGCTTTTGTCCTTTGCACGCCGCCAACCTGGTCTCGCAACCGTTCGGCGCGCCTCTTTGATCTTAGAAGATTTCGAAAAACTCGTCCGGCCGATGATGGAGGCGCATATTGAAATTGCCGTGAAAACCGATGATCCCGAACTGCGTATCTTCTGTGACCAAGCCCAACTAGAAACCGCTCTGATGAACCTTGTTCTCAATAGTCGCGACGCGATACTGCGATCAGGCAAAGGTTCTCGGATAGAGCTGCGCACCCGCGCCGTACTCGCCCCAAACAAAGAGCTCGATGCCAATCAGAAAGGCAAAAAACCTACCGCCAACAAAGACAGCGCCTACCGCTACGTTGAAATCTCTGTCTCTGACAATGGCCCTGGCATGGACGAAGAAACACTTGCGCGTTCCACCGATCCATTCTTTACCACAAAGGACAGCAATTCGGGCACTGGCTTGGGCCTTGCCATGGTCTATGGCTTTATCCGTCAATCTGACGGCGATCTGCGGATTTATTCTGAAGAAGGAATTGGCACCACCATCCAACTCACCCTCCCACGCGGCACCGCACATGGTGACCGCGAAGAGCGGGTCGAGAACAAAATCCCCACCCAAGGCGGCGGCGAAACCATTCTGATCGTCGAAGATGAAATTCAACTCCTCGATATGATGGTCGAGCTGCTTGACGATTTGGGCTACAAAACAATCGCCGCCAGCTCCGGCAAGGATGCCGCCAAACTGCTCGACCAGGGTCGGCATTTTGACCTGTTGCTAACAGACGTTGTCATGCCCGGAAAAATCGGTGGCTTCGCCCTGGCCCGCATGATGCGTGAAAAACGCCCCGAACTGCCGGTGATCTACATCTCTGGATACACAGGCTACACCGCCAATGAAATGGGCGAGGTGCAGGCACCCTTGCTCCAAAAACCTGCACCAGCCAAAGAGCTTTCCGATGCGATCCAACACGCCCTGCAAGCGGGCAAAGCCAGCGCATAGTTCCCCCTCGACGCCAGCCATTGGGCTTGCTAAGCAGACGCGATTTCGACCCATTCAGGAGCCCCGCAAACCCAAATGTCCAATGATCGCCTAATCGTTGCCCTTGATGTGCCCAACATCCTTGATGGAATGAAAATCGCGGACACGCTCGGCGACACGGTGAATTTCTACAAAATTGGATTGGGTATGTTAACAGGCGGCGGCTTGGCCTTGGCAAATGAACTCAAGGAGCAAGGCAAGCGCATCTTTCTGGACATGAAATTTTTCGACATTGGCGCGACGGTGGAAAAGGCCGTGGCGGGCATCACGCAATATGATCTGGATTTCCTGACCGTGCATGGCGACCCGCATGTGGTCCGCGCGGCGGTCGCGGGCCGTGGCGACACGAACCTTAAAATCCTCGCCGTCACAATCCTAACCTCGCTCGACCGCGACGACCTTGATGCCTGCTTAATCCAAGATGGCCAAATCAAGGACCTCGTCACCGAACGCGCGCGCCGCGCCTTGGCCGCAGGCGCAAACGGCGTCATCGCCAGCCCGCAAGAGGCAGCG
>CAZRFT010000376.1:0-1806 GCA_964599255.1 uncultured Neptunicoccus sp.
GGAGATTATCAAGACCCATTGGCAGATCGCCTGCCATGTCTCCGACGTCCCAAATGCAGGGGATTTTCTAACCTTTGATTTGTGCGGGGAGCGCGCCTTAATTCTGCGCGGCTCGGACGGCGAGGTAAAGGCGTTCCATAATATATGCCGGCACCGCGGATCACGTCTGGTTGCGGAAGATCAAGGTAGCTGTAAGAACGCCCTGATATGTCCATTCCACGGTTGGGTTTATAATCTTGATGGCACCCTTCGTGGACCTGCAAGGCCAGAAAGCTTTCCTGACCTCGACAAACATGAATTCGCGCTCCGCGATCTGGAGTGCGAAATTTGGCATGGCTTGATCTTTGTTCGTTTCAAAAAAGGGCCCCAACCTTCAGTCAAAGAAATGCTGTCGCGCCATGACGAAGAAATCTCGCATTTCAATGTCGCAAATCATGTCCCCACAGATGGGTTTTGGACGGAAGAATCCCCTGTAAATTGGAAATCCATCCGCGACGTGGATAATGAGGGCTACCACGTCGCCATGGCGCATCCCGCACTTCAGGATCTCTATGGGTCAAACTACATCGATGGACCCTATGAAGATGGCGTCTTTCGTTCCGAGGGCCGCTACACAAAATCAAAAGGGCGCCATTGGGGCGTGCGAAATTACAAAAAATTCGCCGAGGGCAACACGCTGGTGCCCGATCATCTAAAGGATATTTGGATCTACTATGGTTTCTTTCCAAACAACGTTATTGCGGTGACGCCTGAATCCTCTCTTTTCTATCAAGAGTTTCCAGTTTCCACGAATGCCTCGATCATTCGAAGCGCGACGTACCGCCATCCCAATGAAAATCGACAAGAAAGAGCCTCACGATATCTCGCAAGCCGCATCGATCGCGAAACCGTGGTGGAAGATAAGCAACTTACCATCTGGTCAAATGAATCAATGGCCTCTGAATCCTTCGAAGGGTTTTATCTCTCCGATCTGGAATATGGGGTGCGCGAGTTTCACGATCACCTTCGTTCACTTTTGCCCGTGTTCAACGAAGAAATAGCGCCCGACGAAAGCGAGATTAAAAAAATCAATGCAGACCTTTTGGCCAAGTGAGTAATCGCGCCGAAAATCAAAACTTGTTGTTCTCCAAAATCGGCGAGAAGGGTAGCGGCTATGGCCGCTATGGCGCCGCGATGTATTTCTACAAAGCAGGCGAATTGCCCTATCCACTTCTTGAAATTTACAGACGCTGCTGCAAATTTGACCGCGAGGATCCAATAGCCCTGGCGAAATTTGAAAGCCTCGATACCTTACCGCTTGAAAAACTGAAACCGGGCTTTGGACGATGAGCGTCGCGCGTATTCCAACCAATCCCGATGTTGTCGTAATCGGCGCAGGCACGGCCGGATTATCGGCTGCGAAAGCATTGAAGGCAAAAGGTTATTCCGTCCTGGTACTAGAGGCCGCATCCTTTGTTGGCGGGCGTTGCTATACCGATCACACACGTTTCAGCGTCCCATTTGATGTCGGCGGCTCGTGGCTTCATTCCGCAGCCATCAATCCGCTTGCTCGCATCGCAGAAGATCAAAATGTGATTTTTCATAAGTCTGATTGGGACCCTCGTTGGGTGTGTAGAAATAACGAAATTTTCAACGATGAGCAGCTCAAAGAATACACCGATGCAAGCTATGCGATGTGGGACGTAGTTTCCACCAAAGGTGCAAGCGATCCTGCGTTGAGCATTGCCGACACGTTACCCGAAGGCCGCTACAAAGATTTGATAAAACATCACATCGCCCCCTATCTCGGTGCGGATGCCGAAATAT
>CAZRFT010000377.1:0-2548 GCA_964599255.1 uncultured Neptunicoccus sp.
AGCTTTGCCTTGGGGATAACAGCCAAATATTGCGAACGGATTGCTTCGTAGTTTGATGCTTCTCGTGTAATGAAATGGGCTTTCGCAACTAGGGTTAGGCGCGGGTGGGTCAGTGGATCTCCGCGTTCTTCGGGCTCGCCAACTAAAAGCGAACAATTTGGGTTTTTCTGCAAAGCCCGTGTATGCGTTGCCAATTCAGACATCAGAGAAAGCGGTTGGAAATTATCTGAGACCATGCACCCAATTCGCGAGGCGTATGGCGCGCCGGTCTTGGGGTGAAGTACAGCGAGCGCTGCATGCCTTGCCTTCATCAAAAGCGCTCTGGTCATATCGAGCGCTTCAGGCGTTGTTGGACGGATCGGATTAAGCTCGTCGGGCATGGGTTAGGCCTGTCTTCTTGATCTGTGCCTTGGGTTCAGAAAATATCGAAGCCTAGTCACCGGCGATAAAAAACTGCATTTTCCACTCACCATTCACTTTTTCAAATGCAGCGCGGTAATCGATTTGCGACCGAAGGTAGTCTTCATGCATGTAGCCGGCGTATTTCGTGCCAGGAATGGTGATCAGCCGCCACTCACTGGGATTTTCGCTGTAGGGCACATCAACAACGGCATAGCTAACGCGTGCCAAAATGTTAGAGTTGCGCGAAGGTCCATCGCGAAGGGCAACACGACTGCCTGTCACAAAATAGGTGCTATAAGCGTCAAAGCTATCGGGTAGGTCAACATTCCAATAATATGGGGCCGTGAAACCGCCATCCGCATCAAATCTTCCCCCAAGTTTAATTGTGGATTCAAGAGATTCCCATATCTCGTCGCGCATTGCTTGTGCCTGAGGTTTAAAATCCTCTGATAAATTTTCTTCTGGGACGTTTAAAATTTCTCTAAAATCATCATGTCCAGCTTGCCCCCCAAAACTCAAATGAATTTCTGGATCGCTCAAACCAATAACGGCTTCGGTGTCGCGTGCGTGAATTGCGAGTAATAATTTAACGCGGTATTCAGCGAAACTCGGATCGTCTTCGGCCTCGTTTACGTAGGAAACAACCGTTGCTTCGGCAAAAACGGGATGCGAGAAACCAGCCAAAATAAGGATAAGAGAGAAAATTCTGAGCATTCCTAAACCTTCCGTGATAATTTTGAGCTGAAGGTAGATTAGCGGAATTTTTCCCTTAGATAAATAACGTCGCGTGAGCTTCTCTATTTAGCGTAGCGTTAATCTTGTAATCAGAGCTTACCAAGGATTTAAGAAGAGCAATCTTTTAAGGAGTCGAATATGTCAGACGCATTTATTTACGACGCGATCCGGACACCCCGTGGGAAGGGGAAAAAGGATGGTACATTGCACGAAGTCACCGCTGTGAAGCTTTCAGCGGATGTGCTGAATGAAACAAAGCGCCGTAGCAATTTGGAAGACACATCCCAAATTGAAGATGTGATTTGGGGCAATGTGACCCAAGTAGGCGAGCAAGGTGCGTGTTTGGCACGGACCGCTGTTTTGGCGTCAGACTTGGATGAAAGCGTTCCGGGCGTATCGATTAACCGTTTCTGCGCTTCTGGTTTGGAAGCGGTGAATATGGCGGCAAACCAAGTGCGCGGTGGTGCAGGAGGTGCCTATATCGCCGGCGGTGTTGAGGCGATGAGCCGTGTGCCGATGGGATCAGATGGTGGTGCGATTGCGGTTGATCCTACTGTCGCAATTTCAAACTACTTCGTCCCGCAAGGGATTTCGGCTGATATTATTGCAACCAAATATGGCTTTAGTCGCGATGAGTGCGATGCCTTTGCCGTCGAAAGCCAAAAACGCGCCGCTGCTGCGACCAAAGCTGGAAAGTTCGATGGTTCACGGATTGCCGTCAAAGATCAAAATGGTCTGGAAATTCTATCAGTAGACGAACAAATTCGTGAAACCGATATGCAGGGGCTAGGCGCGCTGCGTCCATCGTTCAAAGAGATGGGCGAGGTCATGCCGGGTTTCGACAATATCGCGCTGATGAAATATCCAGAGTTGGAGCGGATCGAGCATGTGCATCATGCAGGTAACTCGTCCGCCATTTCAGACGGCGCCGCAGCTGTTCTGATTGGCAACAAAGAATTTGGCGAGCGCAATGGTCTGAAACCACGCGCGCGGTTCAAAGCGACGGCTAAGATCGGGACTGACCCAACGATCATGCTTACAGGCCCTGTGCCCGTGACCGAAAAAATCCTCAAAGACAGCGGAATGGCGATTGGCGATATTGATCTGTTCGAGGTGAACGAGGCTTTTGCGTCTGTGGTTCTGCGCTTCATGACCCATTTTAACGTCGACCACGCGAGGCTGAACCCAAATGGTGGGGCGATTGCGATGGGGCATCCGCTGGGTGCAACGGGTGCGATGATCCTGGGCACATTGCTGGATGAAATGGAAGCGTCTGACAAAGAGACGGGTTTGGCAACGCTATGCATCGGCTCTGGCATGGGTGCGGCAACAATTATTGAACGCGTGTAACGGAGGCGAGCATGGGCGATTTTAACTACGAAGTAGATAGCGACGGCGTTGCGACAATCAC
>CAZRFT010000378.1:0-12105 GCA_964599255.1 uncultured Neptunicoccus sp.
GGCGCCGAAGGCGACTTCACCGCGATGGATGATCACTCACCAGTCCTGACGACATTGCGCCCAGGCCTCTTGCGGGTGAAAGCTGGCAACGATGTTACTGAATATGTTGTAACAGGCGGCTTTGTTGAAGTGTCACCAGAAGGCACATCCGTTCTTGCCGAACAAGCGATGCCGAAAGGGGATGTAACTCGCGAGATCGTGGATGGTTTGATTGCGGATGCGAAAGCAGCAGCCGAAAACCTGGAAGGTGCGGAAAAGGACCTTGCGGATAAGCGAGTAGCAGACACCACAGCTTTGCTGGAACTACTCTAAGGCGACCTCCAAACTGAATAAAAAAACCCGCCCACTGGGCGGGTTTTTTAGTTCATGAGGGCGCTCTGTTTTATGAGGGCGCCGCCCCATCACGTTTGAGCTTCGCTCAAGCCGCGATGTTCTCTGCAATCATTGAAATCATCTCAAACATCACGGCACCTGCTGAAAGGGCAGTGATATTATTCGGGCTATCTTTCGTGGGCATCATACAAACAATATCGCCCCCGATAATATTCATGCCGCGCACAGCGCGCAGAATGCCCACCGCTTCGTCAATATCAAAACCCTTCTCTCCAGGTTCAAGGTTTGACACACCCGGCGCAATTGTCGGATCCAGACAATCCAAATCAAACGTGATATAGACGGGTCGCCCATCTAGAACCTCTTTGATTTGTGTAATCACATTCGCCGCACCGCGCTCGCGATATTCGGCCATGGTCACAACATTATAGCCATAGTCATAAGATGGCTGTAGCCAATCCAGTGTTCGTGGGTGGCCGCGCAAGCCAATTTGCATGGAACGGCTGGGGTCTACTTTGCCATCATCAGCCAAATAAGCGCCCCAATGGGCCGCAGATTTCTTCGCGCCCAAGAAATGATCCACTTTGGTGAAAACATCCGTATGAGCATCAAGATGGAGGAATGAAACCTTTTCCCCGCCAGCAAGTTTGCCACCGCCCAAAGCACTGACAATGCCGCCCGTGATTGAATGATCCCCACCGATAGAGACGGGGCGTATGCCCGCGGCATCCACCTCGCGGTAAAACGCTTCGATCCGCTCAATGCAATCTTCGTTATCATTGGCGCGTGGGAAGGGGACATCGCCCAGATCGGCAATTTTCGCAGAGCTCCAGGGATCAATCCCAAAGACACCATGCACCCGTCGCTGCACGGCGGAAACATGGCGAAGGGCACGTGGTCCCAAATGCTGGTCCCGCTCCGTTGTTCCATTGCCTGCTGAATGCGGGACGCCAATCAGCCCGATATCTTGGCCACCTAAATCTTCGTTTGGTGCGCGAAACAAGGTTGGGATACCCCACCAATAAAGGTTCTCCATCATCGCCTTGTCGTGGATATCTGCCATGATGGTCGCCCTTTAAGTTGTGCCGTAATAATCCTGATAAATTGGGTCCAATGTGCCTTCGTCAAACAGGGAAGAAACGGACGTGCCTTCGGCTGTGTTCATAATGGCTTGACCCAAGAGGGGGGCAAGCGGCACGGTACGAATTTTTTCACATGCTTCAGCTGCGCCATTGGTCTGAATGGAATCGGTAATGACCAATTGTTCCATCGAACTATTGGTGATCCGTTCAATCGCGGGGCCCGATAAAACACCATGGGTGATATAGCTGTGAACCGATTTCGCACCTTGTTCTAAAAGCGTATCAGAAGCTTTGCAAAGCGTACCTGCCGTGTCGCAAATATCGTCAACGATGATACAATGTTGATCCTTCACAATCCCGATTACCGTCATCTCCGCCACTTCGCCCGGACGGTCGCGGCGCTTATCCACGATGGCCAGATTTGCGCCGATCCGTTTGGCAAGTTCACGTGCACGTGCCACACCGCCCACATCGGGGCTGACCACGGTTACGTTTTCAAGCTTGTCGAAGTGATGCATCACGTCGAGGGCAAAAACGGGGGCTGCATAAAGGTTGTCTACGGGTATATCAAAAAAGCCCTGAATTTGGGCCGCGTGAAGATCAACAGTAAGGATACGCTCAATGCCAGCTTCGACCAGCATATTCGCAACGAGCTTGGCCGAAATGGGCGTTCGCGCTTTGGTGCGGCGATCTTGTCGCGCATAACCAAAATAGGGGATCACAGCCGTGATACGTGCCGCCGAAGAACGGCGCAGCGCATCTGCCATGATCAATAATTCCATCAAATTATCATTCGCAGGGTTCGATGTGGATTGCAGGATAAACATATCCTGACCCCGAACATTTTCATAAACCTCAACAAAGATTTCGCCGTCATTAAACCGCTCAACACGCGTGTCACAAAGCCCGATTTTGGTGCCTCGTAGATTCGACATATAAGTTGAAATGGCCTGAGAAAGCTGCTGATTGGAATTGCCGGCAATCAGCTTAGGTCCGGTGGCAGTCATCCAATTTGTCCCCGTTTTAACGTCACATCTCTGTGACGGTCTCCGCATCTATTCCTTAGCAGTTGATTTGGGATTCGCATAGGGTCAGAAAGGTTTCAAAGAGTATTAATACGACAAGGACCCCTCATGGCACAGATCGACTATTACATGTTTCCCCTTTCACCCTTTACTTACCTTGCGGGCGACGGGCTTGAGCAGGTCGCCGAAAAGCATGGGGCCACTATCAACTATAAACCCTTTCAATTGATGCAGGTGTTTGCGCAAACAGGCGGGACACCTGTGCCAGAGCGACACCCCTCCCGACAGGCTTACCGTATCGCAGAGATTGAACGTGTCGCCAAAAAGCAAGGTTTGACTGTGAAGGCCAAGCCTGCCTTTTTCCCAACCAATCCGGCACCCGCATCCTTTGCGATCATCGCTGCCCAAGACGCAAGCGGGGGAGATGTGGGCGGTCTTTGCCGCTCCCTGCTGGCCGCCGTCTGGGCAGAAGAGAAGGACGTGGCGGAGGCAGAAGTCATCCGCGCCGCATTGGAAGCCAACGGATTTGATCCCAATCTCGCAGATAGCGGTATGCTAAAAGGGGCAGAAGTGTTTGAGCGCAACACCGAAGAAGCGCTGCAAGCCCAAGTCTTTGGCGCACCCAGCTATGTGGTTGATGGCCAAGTATTTTGGGGTCAGGATCGGTTAGAATATCTCGACGACTATCTTGCGGGCGCTTAATTTCTAAGCGTTGTCACCGCAGTTTGTAGCGAGGTTAAAGCCTGCTCTTGGGTGGCATCAAGCGCGCTGCTGAGCAGGTTTCGCTTCTCAAACGGATCAGTCTTCAGATCAAAAAGGTACCGCTCACCCCCCTTTAACTCGACCAGCTTGAACCGATCATTCCTGATCATCCACCCGCTTACCTGCCGCTTGCGTTTGCTGTCACCGCTCATATGACCAACATAGGCAAATGCACGCCTTTGATTGCCAATCAGGGAAACACTATCATCGGCTCCCGATTGTAATCCTCCGACCGCGGCTATCGTCGCAAAAAGGTCAGTAGAATTCACCAATCTGTCGCTGCGCCCCACCGCTATTCCAGGGCCGGAAATCATCAGCGGCACATGAGTGCCGCCTTCAAAAATGGAACCCTTCGCCCCACGATCCCCATAGAGACCGCCCGTCATCGCATTTGGGCTGCCATTATCCCCGATAAAAATCACAACCGTATTGGCGCGGGTCTGGGCATCCATCGCGCCCAATAGCCGCCCAATCTCTCCGTCCAATGCCTCAAGCGAGGCTTTGAAGTGGGGCTTTCCCTTACGTCCTTTGGCGGTATCGCCTTCGCTCAATCCAGCGACGCTATGCAACGCATCAGGCGGTGCCTGAAATGGGCTGTGGGGTGCGTTATAGGCAAGCCATAGAAACCAAGGGTTGCTCTGCGCGCCAATAAATTCAATCGCGCGATTTGTCAGATGTGTGGTTGCGTATTCTTTGACCTTGATCGGTTTTCCGTTATCGACACCTGACCAATCAAAATAACTTTTCACGCCACCCGAAAACATGCCGTAATAATCCTGCACACCAAGATCAAAGGGATGGGAATAATCATTCCCCTTCGCCACATGCCATTTCCCGATCACTGCGTTGGCATATCCTGCCTCACCCATCAGATCAAAAATACTAACCTCGCTCGTGCTTAGCGCCTTGGCGCCTGGGCCAACACCTTCTACGCCCGTACGAAACCCATAGCGCCCTGTCATAATCGCAGCCCGTGTTGGCGTACAAACAGGCGGGGTATAGGCATTTTCATAAACAACGCCCGATGCGCAAAGTTTCGACAGATTGGGCATCGCGGCCTTATCGCTTCCCACATCGTAGCAGGGCGATGCATCTAGCCCCATATCATCAGCGATGATCAACAACACATTGGGTTTTGCCCATCCAGCAGTCGCGGAAAGAAACACAAACAGAAAAGCCGCTAAAAATCTCATAATTATCCCTTTATCCCATTTCTTCTTATACGCAGTAGCCCTGATTTTCTGTCGATAAAAATGGTGTTTTCGCTTTAGCTCCGTGCGCCTTGAAACTATAAGCAACGCGGTGACCAGATAAGGGAGTTTATCATGGCCAATGTTGCTGTAATCGGTGCCCAATGGGGCGATGAGGGGAAAGGCAAAATTGTCGATTGGCTCTCTGAACGCGCAGATGTCGTTGCCCGCTTTCAAGGGGGGCACAATGCCGGTCACACGCTGGTGGTCGAGGGCAAGGTCTACAAACTCCACGCGCTTCCTTCGGGCGTTGTGCGCGGTGG
Organism: uncultured Neptunicoccus sp.; assembly: GCA_964599255.1. Classification (GTDB taxonomy): domain Bacteria; phylum Pseudomonadota; class Alphaproteobacteria; order Rhodobacterales; family Rhodobacteraceae; genus Amylibacter. The sequence goes on from CAZRFT010000378.1 coordinate 4,716, forward strand.
CAAACTTTCGGTTATTGGCAATGGTGTGGTTCTGGATCCTTGGCATTTGGTCAAAGAAATCGAAACCGTGCGTGCCCAAGGGATCGAGATTAGCCCCAAGACGCTGATGATTGCCGAAAACACCCCGCTTATTCTTCCGATTCATGGCGAGCTGGATCGCGCCCGTGAAGAAGCGGCAAGCAAAGGCACAAAAATCGGCACAACAGGTCGCGGCATTGGCCCAGCCTACGAGGATAAGGTCGGGCGCCGCTCAGTTCGTGTAGCAGATTTGGCAGACGAAGCGACATTGATCGCGCGTGTTGATCGTGCGCTTCAGCATCACGATCCCCTTCGCAAAGGTTTGGGGATCGACCCTGTGGACCGCGATGCGTTGATTGAAGCGCTGAAAGAAATCGCACCCGCCATTTTGGAATATGCAGGGCCAGTTTGGAAAGTGCTGAATGACAAACGCAAAGCTGGAAAACGGATTTTGTTCGAAGGTGCGCAAGGCGCGTTGTTAGATATTGATTTTGGAACCTACCCTTTTGTGACCTCTTCCAACGTGATTGCGGGTCAAGCGGCAACGGGGACCGGTATCGGTCCAGGCTCAGTTGATTTTGTTCTTGGCATTGTGAAAGCCTACACAACCCGCGTGGGCGAAGGACCATTCCCAACCGAACTTGAAGATGCAGATGGCCAACGCTTGGGCGAACGGGGCCATGAATTCGGCACCACGACGGGTCGCAAGCGCCGCTGTGGTTGGTTTGATGCGGTTTTGGTGCGTCAAACCTGTGCGACGTCTGGCGTGAATGGCATCAGTCTGACAAAGCTTGATGTTCTTGATGGGTTTGAAGAGTTGAAAATTTGCACGGGCTACGCGCTTGACGGCAAAACGCTCGATTATTTGCCGACTGCAGCGGACGAACAAGCGCGATGCACACCAATTTACGAATCCATGCCAGGATGGTCTGAAAGCACCGAAGGCGCGCGCAGTTGGAATGACCTTCCCGCCGCTGCCATCAAATATGTGCGCCGCGTTGAAGAATTGATCGAATGCCCCGTTGCGCTTCTTTCAACCTCGCCCGAACGCGATGATACAATCCTCGTCACTGATCCGTTTGCGGACTGATGAAACTTTCTTACAAAGCACGCCGTCGCCTGTCTTTATTGGTGCTTTTGGTTTGGACACCGATTGTGATCGTCGCAGTGGTGTCGATCATGAACGCAATCGATCGCCCGCCATTTTTGATAGAGGCGTTCATTTATATCTTTGCGGGCGTATTTTGTTTCTACCCATTTAAGTTTGTCTTTATGGGTGTTGGCAAAGCGGATCCTGATGCCGAGGATCAGGAATAAGCGCTTAGTTCGCCTTTAATTTCCGATAAGATAGATTTGCAGGTTTCGCCTCCGCTGGCTTTTCAGGCGCAGGTGTTGGCTCAACTGCCGCTGTCTCTTCAACGGGCTCTGGCAATGGCTTCAGCTTGCGGAACTTCTTGGGGGCAGGGGCCGCCTCTGATTTAGGCTCGGATGCCGCGCGCTCTTTAAGCTCTTCTGTCGCTTCGGCTAGCAACGATGAATAATCATTGCGAATGATTTTGATTTTGGATCGGCTGGGCTTTTGGTTTTTGTTGCCGGACTTGCCAACAAACGGCAGTTCAATTGTGTCTTCGGCATGCTCTTCCAAATTCACGGGCTCAGCCGCTTTGCGTCGTTGACGATCCGTGGCGAATGTCATTTCAACCTCTGCCATCTCTTCGGCAGAAACGGGATCTTGCAAAGTTAATGGCTGTGTCCCGCTTTCGCTTACCGCTTCTTTAAGCGCGCGTTGCACGTCTTTTGAAATCCGCGCTTCTTCGGTTTTGGACTTTTGCGTTGGAAGCTGCTCGTCAATGCGATCCTGCATTTCAGCGGCTGTCAACTTTAGCGTATCCTCGCTGATTTTCAGCTCTGCACCATTTAACGAAACGGAATCTGCGATCTCTTGGCGAAGCCCTTTTTCGCTTTCCAGCGTGTCTTTGCCAAATTCAGGATTTTGCTCTTTGCGCGCTTCCAAGTAATCCGTGACCTGTTTCATCACGGAAAATGGATCGTCGAATCCCTCTAAGGAAACGGAAAAATCACCGAAATTAACTGACAGAATTTGTCCGCCACTAGACATGGTTCACCCTCGAATCGAGTAGGTATTATTAGAGCAACAGGGTCGATCTAAAACCGAATAATGGCTTTTTCCAGACAATCTGGCGGAAAAATGAAAACTATTTTCGACAGTATTGCAATCAAGGGTGGGGCGCGTTGAGGCCCTTATTGCTCACTATTTGCTGGAAATGGCTTCACATTGGCATCCACCACACGCAACTCTGATGTGCTTAAGGGATGGGCTGCTGCGCGAATTTGCGACAAGTCAATTCGACGATATTGCGGAATTGGCTTTTCAAGCTGTAGCGGCACATGTTCTGGTTCTTCTGTACGGAACTCGTCAAGGTCGATCTCTTCCACAGGTTCATCAACCAGCTCTGCTTCAGGCTCGATCTCAAGCGGGGTGGGAACTGTTGGCGTCTCTGGGTTTTCGATTTTGGTTTGCATCGGTTCTGCACCAAAGCCTGGGTAGACAGAGGACATTTTCCCGTAAAGCTCGGTCACTTCGCGGATGACCTTGAACGGGTCATCGTAACCGTCAACGGTCAAAGAAAAAGAACCGTAAGATACCGTTACGGATTGCGTCATTTCACCCTTACCCCCAAAATTCGCCAGAGCTCCCCTATTTTTAGTCTAATTAGCTTGATAAAAGCAATTAAATTTAAGGTTGTATTGGAAAATCCAACAAAAATGACGCGACGCTTCACTTCTCCGGTCGTTCTTTTGGGCGCGGGCAGGCTCTATGAGCCGGATAAGCCTCTGATTTCTAACCTTAATCTTCCCATTATCTGCGCTGACGGTGGATTTCAGGCGGCAGGGTCCTTGGGGGTTAAGCCAGAATTGATCATCGGCGATCGCGATAGTGTGCGGCCCGAAGATATCGGAAATACCCCCTATATTTACGATTCGGATCAAAACACCACGGATTTTGACAAGTCTCTCGCCCATGTCACAGCGCCCATGCGGCTATGTTTTGGTTTTTGGGGTAAACGCCTTGATCACAGCTTGGCCGCCCTCTCTTCCTTGACACGCTCAACGGCGAAGGGCGCAATTTTAGTTGGCGAAGAGGATATCTGTTTTTGCGCACCCGCTGAATTCCAGCTTGAATTGCCAGCTGGCACCCCAATTGGATTTTATCCGCTCACTGATGTCACCGCGAAATCAAGCGGGCTAAAATATCCCCTTGATGGATTAACGCTTTCACCCACGGGTCGATTGGGCACAAGTAACGAAACGACTGGCAATCTGGAATTGAGTGACGTGAATGGAAAACTTTTAGTGATCCTGCCACGTGATCAACTTTCAAGCGCGGCGAAATCCTTTGGGGTCAACATTCCGGCAGATTAACCGCCAAACCACCAAGGGAAGTCTCTTTATATTTCTCATTCATATCAAGCCCGGTTTGCCGCATGGTTTCCACACAGGCATCCAAGCTGACCAAATGAATACCATCCCCACGCAAGGAGAGCGACGCGGCTGACACAGCCTTGATCGCGCCCAAACCATTACGCTCGATACAGGGCGCTTGAACCAAACCTTTGATCGGATCGCAAGTCATTCCAAGATGGTGTTCCAAAGCAATCTCTGCGGCATTTTCGATTTGGCGTGTTGTGCCGCCCAAAACCGCGCATAGCCCCGCTGCCGCCATGGCAGAAGCAGACCCCACCTCGCCCTGACACCCAACTTCCGCGCCAGAGATTGAGGCATTGGTTTTGATCAACCCTCCAATTGCGGCCGCCGTCAAAAGAAACTCAGAAATTTTGCTGACCGTGGCATCGGGCACATGATCCAAATAATACCGCAACGTCGCAGGGATCACACCCGCCGCCCCATTGGTGGGCGCGGTCACAACTTGGGAACCCGCCGCATTCTGCTCGTTCACCGCCATGGCGTAACAGCTGATCCAATCATTGATAATATGGGGGGGCGCAATGTTGCGGCTTACCTCTTTGCGCAGGCTTTCATGAATTCCTTTTGCGCGACGTTTCGTCGACAGTCCGCCTGGCAGAATCCCCTCGTTCTTCAAGCCTTGCTCGATACAGGCGTTCATCACCGACCAGATCCGATTGATGCCTTTGCGCAGGGGCTCGTCGGCCATTTGTGTGGCTTCATTGGCCCATTTCATCTCTGCAATGGTTTTGCCCGAACTATCTGACAGGGCAATCATCTCGTCAGCAGTTGTGAAGGGGAAGGGGATGTCGATTGCATCCGCCGCACCGCTTTCGCCATTGGCAAGTTCGGTATCACTTTGAACAAAGCCCCCGCCGATGGAATAATACACCTGCTGCAACAACACTGTGCCCAGATTGTCATAGGCATAAAATGTCATCCCATTTGGATGACCCGGAAGGTTGTTGTCATAGTCAAATTTAACCGAGCGTTCTGGATCAAAAAGATATTCAGGGTGCCCCTCTGGTGCGACCTTTTTCTCTTCTGCAATTCGCGCCTCAATAATCGCCACTTCTTCGGGCTCGTAAGTATCGGGGCGAATGCCTGCTAATCCTCGAATAACCGCAACATCGGATTGATGGCCCTTACCTGTAAAGGCAAGCGAGCCATGAAGTGACGCGCCCAAAGCATCGGGTTTCACCCCACGCTCTTTAATCAGGTCCAGAAAACGCCCAGCGGCCACCATCGGTCCCATCGTATGAGACGAAGAAGGGCCAACGCCGATTTTGAATATGTCGAAGATACTTAAAAACATAAGGGACAATATAGGTTTCCGATCGGAAACATTGTAGCGCAAAACCGCTAATATTTAGCGCATTTGCGAACATTTGTTTTGGCCTGTCCCCGATATTGGCCTTGCGCTATAGGGGTGGCAGAATCTCTTTTTGGATAGGCTTCATGACACTTGATCTTTCCCCCGCTGAAATTGGTAAATTTATCTCCGCCAAAAAGGCGATGGAAAACGTGCAATCGGGCATGACATTGGGTCTGGGAACTGGGTCAACCGCGCGGTGGTTTGTCAAGTTGCTGGTCCATGAAATCCGTGAAAATGGTTTGCAAATCGAGGCGTGTATGACCTCCAGAGAAACCAAAGCCTTGGCGTCGGGCTTGGGCATTTATCCGCATCTCGTCGAAGTGATCGCGCCCCTTGATCTCGCCGTTGACGGCGCAGATGAATTTGATGGTCAAAACAATCTTATCAAAGGTGGCGGTGGTGCCCTTTACCAAGAAAAAGTCGTGGAGTTTCAAGCCAAACGCTTGGTGATTATCACCGATAAATCGAAAGAGGTTGAAACACTGGGCGCCTTTCCTTTGCCTATTGAGGTTAGCGAGTTCGGCTGGACCGCCACTCAAAAAAATGTGGAGGCGGTTTTGAAAGACTTGGACCTGCCCACCGAAACGACGTGGCGCAACGGGCCTGGCAATCCCTTTGTCACAGATGAAGGGAGCTACATCCTTGACCTTCACCTAGGTGCAATCCCTGATGCTCATGCGCTTCACACTGCGCTCATACATATCCCAGGCGTAAATGAAACGGGTCTTTTCCTTGATATGACGGACGCAATCATCATGGGGAACGAACAAGGCGTTGCACAATCCCGTGAAGGCGCTGGTGATTGGGTTGAGACAGCTTATGATCTTAAGGCTGAAGAAGATTTAATCGCAACCTTGATTGCGATGGACGAGGAATAGATGAATTTCGACTATGATTTATTTGTCATCGGCGCAGGCTCCGGTGGGGTAAGGGCGGCCCGTGTTGCCGCGCAAAATGGCGCAAAAGTAGCCCTTGCAGAAGAATACCGATATGGGGGCACATGCGTGATCCGCGGTTGCGTGCCCAAAAAGCTGATGGTCTATGCTTCTGAATTTTCCGAAGGATTTGAAGATGCAGCGGGATATGGCTGGCAAGTGGGTGAAGCATCCTTTGACTGGCCAACTTTTATATCTGCCAAAGATAAGGAAATCGCACGCCTTGAGGGGATTTATAAAAACATTCTTGATACGAATGACGTCACGCATTTCCATGAACGTGCAGTGTTGAAAGATGCAAACACCGTTGAATTGGCGGGTGGAAAACAGATCACGGCAAAACATATCCTCATTGCCACAGGCGGCTATCCATTCGTGCCAGAATTTGAAGGCAGCGAATTTGCCCAAAGCTCTAACGATATCTTCGAGTGGAAGAGTTTGCCCAAGCGTATTTTGGTTGTGGGCGGCGGCTATATCGCCTGCGAATTTGCCTGCATTTTCAATGGGCTTGGATCAGAGGTCACGCAATTTTATCGCGGTGCGCAAATCCTGCGCGGCTTTGATGAAGAGGTACAAGGATTTGTTGCCGATGAAATGCGCGCCAAAGGCGTGAATTTACACACGGGCACCGATGTCACCAAAATCGAAAAAATCGACACAGGCTACCGTGTGACCTGCACGCACAGTGGAAGTTATGAGGTTGATGCGATTGTTTATGCCACGGGCCGCAAACCCAATAGCACCGGTCTTGGGTTAGAGGCGCTGGGGATTCAAACCGGCCGCGCAGGCGAAATCGTGGTCAATGAATATTCGCAAACCTCTCTGCCCAATATCTATGCAGTGGGTGATGTCACAAATCGTGTGAACCTGACCCCTGTGGCGATCCACGAAGCGATGTGTTTCGTCGAAACGGTGTTTAAAGATAATCCAACAAGCCCAGATCATGATCTAATTCCAACGGCGGTGTTCACACAGCCAGAAATCGGCACTGTCGGTTTGACCGAAGAAGCCGCACGGGACCAAGAGGCAATCGAAGTCTATGCCGCTTCATTCCGTCCAATGAAAGTGATCTTGGCAGGCCGTGATGAAAAGATGCTAATGAAGCTGCTCGTTTCCAAGGCGACGCGCAAAGTTTTGGGTGTTCATATTGTTGGCCATGGCGCTGGCGAAATGATCCAATTGATCGGTGTTGCCGTAAAAATGGGGGCAACCAAAGAAGACTTTGATCGAACAATGGCCGTTCACCCCGTCGCAGCGGAAGAGCTGGTCACAATGGCGACACCAACACGGGAATATACTTGAAACTTACCTCTATAATCCCAAATTCAAAAGCAATAGAATGCCACTAAACCTATCGGAGGATACACATGGCTAATAACGGATCAGGCGGTCCTTGGGGCTCGGGCGGTGGAAATCAACGCCCACCACAAGGCGGCGGCAGACGCCCACAGGGCGGCGGACGTCCCCCCCAAGGCCCCGATATTGACGACATTTTGAAAAAAGGCACCGATCAGCTGCGCTCTATCATGGGTGGACGTGGCGGCGGCGGTCGCGGTGGTGCAGGCGGTTCTGGTCC
>CAZRFT010000379.1:0-9003 GCA_964599255.1 uncultured Neptunicoccus sp.
CACCTCTAAACGCCGTGTATTTCCTTGGGGAATAACACGCGTATAATCTGGGAAGGTGCCGTCAATAACTTTGGATGTCATAACCGTATCTGGTGTGGCAAAACGCACTTTCGTCTCAGACACAGACACCGCAATTTGCGCCTCATCATCTTCTAATAGCTTACGCAGCTCACCAACCGCTTTGCGCGGGACAATCACCCCCGGCAGGTCATCCGCCCCATCGGGCAATTTTGCATCAATCCGGGCCAAACGATGCCCATCTGTTGCCACGCAACGCAGTACCTTTCCGCTCTCACCATCAGCGCAATGCATATAAACGCCGTTTAGGTAATAGCGGGTCTCTTCGGTCGAAATCGCAAATTTGGATTTATCAAACAATCGACGCAGCTCTGGCGCGGAAGAGGCGAAGTTACAGGCGTATTCGGACGACGCCATGACAGGGAAATCTTCGCGCGGTAATGTCGCAAGCGAGAAGTTTGAACGCCCTGCCACAACTTCCAATCGATTATTGGCCGCGTCATCGGCAAGCTCGACCATCGATCCATCAGGCAGCTTGCGGACAATTTCGTGTAAGGTATGCGCGCCAACGGTGCAGGCACCGGCACGATCCACCATTCCATCTACTTTGTAGACAATTTCAATGTCCAAATCAGTCGCCCGGAAAGAGATTGTATTTCCTTCCGCCTCGATCAAAACATTCGCCAAAATTGGAATAGAATTGCGTCGTTCAACAACGGATTGCGCCTGGCTCATCGCCTTCAGCAGGTTACTTCGCTCGATACTAACCTTCATGTCCCCATGACCTTTCTCTGGCCCTTGTCCTTGGTTGTCGAGATTAGCCGTAAATCCGATTTATGTTCAACCGTTTTTAGCCTTCGAGTTGACGGCGCAGGACTTCGATATCTTTGCTGATTTGACCGTCTGTCGTCTGCAATTCTTCGACCTTTTTAACGGCATGAATCACAGTTGTGTGGTCACGCTTCCCAAATTGGCGTCCGATCTCTGGCAAACTGTGTTGCGTCAGAACTTTTGCAAGATACATCGCCACCTGACGGGGACGTGCAATCGAGCGTGTGCGGCGCTGTGACAGCATATCCGTCATATTTAGACCGTAGTGATCCGTGACTTTCCGAATAATTTCATCGATCGACACCTTGCGCTCTGATGCGCGTAGGATTTCTGCCAAGTTCTGTTTCGCGATATCAATTGTGATTTCTTTCCCAATCACATCAGCAACCGCACAAAGACGATTAAGCGCGCCTTCAAGAACACGTGCGTTTTCGGTGATGCGCTGTGCTAAAAATTCCAACACACCCTCTTCAAATAATTCACCGCCGCGCCCCCGGGTACGGTCCTCAAGTTTTGATTGCAGAATACCCAATCTCAATTCGTAATCCGCTGGGTGTACATCCACGACCAATCCTGATTGCAAACGCGATTTGATACGCTCTTCTAAGCCCTCGATATCAACAGGCGCTTTATCTGCAGACAAGATTACCTGCTTGTTTTCAGTTATTAGCGTGTTGAATGTGTGGAAAAACTCTTCTTGTGTTGACCCTTTGCCCGCAATGAATTGGAAATCATCCACCATAAGCACGTCCACTGACCGGAACATCTCTTTGAAGCTCATAGTGTCTTTGAAACGCAGGGCTTGGACGAAGCGATACATAAATTGCTCCGCTGAAAGGTACAAAACACGCGCATCGGCATTTTGCTCTTTAAGCTCCCATGCGATGGCGTGCATCAAATGGGTTTTGCCCAGCCCGACCCCACCATGAATGAAAAGTGGGTTAAACGCGATATCACCACCCGCCGCGATCCGTTTGGCCGCGGCATGGGCAAGCTCATTGGCCTTCCCGACAACGAAGTTCTCAAACCGAAAACGACCATTTAATGAAAACGGATTTTTCTCTTCTGTTTTGCGTGGCTTCTCGGCTGGTTTTTGGGTGGTTTTTTGTTCCAGCGTTTGTGTGACAAATTGTAAACGCTCTACACCCATCCCTTGCTTGGCACATTCCGCAACAATGCTGTCGCCATAATTACGCGACACATATTCGCCGATAAATTTCGTTGGCGCCTGCAGTTCTGCAACGACACCATCGACACGCAATAGCTCAAGGGGCTCAATCCAATTGTCGTAAGCACCAGCACCCAAATCCCTTTTGATGGCCGCCTTCACCTGCGACCAATTATTCGTTCCCATCAATTTATCTCCTCAAGATTGGCGCCAGGCCAACCCACGGGCTTTCCACCCGTTCATTTTCCCCCGCTGAGACTCCGAATCGAGATCCCCCTCGAAGCCTTCAGCGATATTCACACATTTAGTTGCCGACCCTTGGGCCGAAAAAATCTCTTGCATCAATGCCGCCGCCGCAAGTGACCGGACGCCGGAACGACACAAAAATAAAATTTCCGAAGGCGCCGACCCATCTAGCTGTGACAGCAGTTGATCGGCAAACGCCTCGTTGTTTTCCATTGTCGGAAAGCTCTTCCACTCGATCCGCAGGACATTTTTGTCCAGAGCTGACAGATCAGGCAGTCCAACAAAGGCCCATTCCGCCTGCGTGCGCACATCAACCATGATAGAAGCAGGATCGCTTTCCAGTTTTTGCCAAGTTTCGGTGGGAGAATATTCAGAAATGCTCACGATTTTCCCTCCCTTGGCTCGTTTCAATGAAATCGACCATGACCAAAGAAAATATGATTCTCAACTTATCTTCATGCTTGACAGAAAAAGAATCGCAAACCGCGCGCCAATCCCGCAACACATTGAAAACAAAGGGAAATTTTTATTCAGCGAAAATACCGAGTTTGCGATCTCGCAACTCGGTCCCCATCCACCCTATCATTAACAGAGGCAAGTCTCCTGCCAGTCGACTCGCTACAGGATTAAGCTAGCCAAACTTGGCAATTCCAACAACAAGAACAAATCGGAACATCATCTAAAATCGGATGTTTTTGGATAAAAAAACAAAAGGGGCCCGATGAGCCCCTCGTAAATTCAGCAATTTAAGATCGGTTTAGCTACCGATTGCCTTCACACGTGCAGTCAGACGAGACATTTTACGTGCTGCTGTGTTTTTGTGGAAGATGCCTTTTGACACGCCACGCATCAATTCAGGCTGTGCGTCTTTAAGCGCAGATTGTGCGGCTGTTTGATCGCCACCTGCAATCGCTTCTTCTACTTTGCGTAGGTAAGTGCGGATACGCGAGCGGCGGTTTTTGTTAACCGCTGTACGGCGCTCGATCTGGCGCACGCGTTTTTTCGATTGTGCCGTGTTGGCCATGTCTAAATCCTAAGACTCATGTAAGATGAAGCCGCCATATATGGCTGTGCCCCTTAGCTGTCAACAACAGAATAGCAGTTATTTAGCGCTGACAACGCGGGCAGAAATAGCTTGAACGACCCGCTTGTTGAATGCGTTTAATCGACCCAGCACAATCGGGCTTGGCGCAAGTATTTCCTTCCTGATCGTAGACTGCGAATTGGTGTTGAAAATATCCCAACTCACCATCCGCTTGCCGGTAGTCATTCAGGCTTGATCCCCCAGCCGCAATTGCCTCGTTTAAAACATCACGGATATGGCGCGTTAGTTCTGACAATTTTGCGTTGGAAATTCGGCCCGCCAATCGTTTTGGATGTATCCCCGCCCGCCAGAGCGCCTCGCACACATAGATATTACCCAAGCCCGCGACGATGCGTTGATCCAACAGCGCTGATTTAATTGGCGCGGTCTTGCCCTTAAACTTTTGCACCAAATGCATATCGTCAAAATGATTGCCCAACGGTTCTGGCCCAAGAACCTGTATCAATTTTTGAATCGATTCTTCTTTAGTGGGGAACAAATCCATTGCGCCAAAGCGGCGCGGATCATTATAGGTCAGTGTTTGACCGCTCTCAAAAGCCACAAAAACATGGTCATGTTTTTCCAAGGCCTCGATGGTGTTGTGGAATTTACCGATTGGCGCCTCTCCAATTGTTATTCGCCCAGACATGCCCAGGTGGATCAGCCACGTGTCCCCTCGATCGGTATCTAGCAGCATGTATTTAGACCGCCGCCGCAGGCTGACGATACGTGCGCCCGTTAAGCGCGCTGCCATGCCTTCTGGAAAAGGCCATCGAAGATCGGGCCGCCGAATTTCAAAATGGGCAATTTTTGCGTTTAAGCAAACAGGTTCAATTCCGCGAAGGACCGTTTCAACTTCGGGAAGCTCGGGCAAGACCTTGGGCTATAGCTTTGAGCAGTTGAACTCAGCAACCTCATCTCCGGAAACCCCGACAAGGCTCGGATCGTCGGTTTGCATGAAGATATCGCCATTTTCCTCAAATATGCGAATGTTGGGGGTGTATTCACCAACAGTAAAATTGGACTCAGCCATCACCTTAGCCTGGTTGTGATCCAAAGTCCCCGCCGTAATGCCTTCTACAATCATGGAACAGGTCACATCGACGCGCTCCATTGCAATTTCTTCGGCGCGATCGCCAAAAATAGTGATCGCAAAGTAACTTACGACCAAAACTAAAACACCGTTCGCTATTAATAACAGTCGTTTGACTGAGCTAGACATTTAATCACCCTTGTTCCACTTCCTGAATTTTAGCGGGTAGAGTCCTAAAATTCGAGAACTTTTTACACGCAAAACGAGAATTTGGGAAGATTTTGACGCATTTGCACCGCTCGGTGATCTGTCTATAAGCCGACTCAAGGAAAGATTTGATGGCCCAGAACAATACGACTCACTTTGGCTTTAAGGATGTGCCCGAAGAAGAAAAGGCAGGCATGGTTCATGGTGTCTTCTCAAACGTGGCCTCCAAATACGATGTTATGAACGATGCGATGTCACTCGGTATCCATCGCGTTTGGAAAAATGCGATGATGGATTGGCTATCGCCGCGCAACGGTCAAAAAACCCTCGATGTGGCAGGCGGCACAGGCGACATTGCCTTTCGCATATTAAAACGTGCCCCAAATGCCCATGTCACCGTTTTTGACATGACCCAATCTATGTTGGACGAAGGAAAGAAACGCACCGAAGCGGTCGAGCTTGTCGACCACTTAGATTGGGTGTGCGGCGACGCAATGAAGCTCCCTTTTGCCGATAATTCTTTTGATGCTTACACAATCTCTTTTGGCATTCGAAATGTCACACGGCCCCAAGATGCATTGGCCGAAGCCTATCGAGTCCTCAAGCCTGGAGGGCGCTTACTCGTCCTTGAATTTAGCCAAATTCCAGTCCCCGGCGCGCAGTGGCTCTACGACCAATATAGTTTCAACATCATCCCGCCGATGGGCAAGATGATTGCCAATGACGCGGACAGTTACCAATATCTCGTTGAATCCATCCGAAAGTTTCCTGAACAAAAGAAATTCTTACAAATGATCGAAGCTGCAGGTTTCGAAAACGCCAAATATCGCAATCTTTCCTTGGGGATTGCTTGCTTGCATTCTGGTTGGAAGATCTAAGCGATGCGCGGCCCTCATAATATCTGGCGATTGATCCGGACTGGTGCCACGTTTGAGCGCACGGGCGCGATGCGCAAAGTCTTTGAGATACTCGATACCCCACCCGCAGTCCGCATTGCCGCACGCGTGATGGGCTTACCGTTTCGTTTTCTGGGGCATCGCGGGGATGTAAGCCAGCCGCCAATATTGCGCGCCATCACGGCGCTTGGGCCTGCCTATATTAAATTTGGTCAACTTCTTTCGACACGGGCTGACATCGTTGGCACAGAAATGGCCGCAGAGTTGCAGGTGCTCCAAGATCGCCTGCCCCCATTTGAAACAGAACTCTCGAAAAAGGAAATCGAGGCTTTCACAGATCAAAAATGTGGTGCTCTCTTTTCAGAATTTTCAGAACCTGTGGCGGCGGCCTCGATCGCCCAAGTTCACAAGGCGCGCCTCCGCTCCAATGGGAAGGAGGTGGCGGTCAAGGTTTTGCGCCCCAATATCGAACGTGCTTTCTTGCGCGATGTCGACGCTTTCCATTTGGGCGCTTGGTTGGTTGAAAAACTCTCCCCCGCTTCACGTCGTCTAAAGCCTCGCGCGGTGATCGAACATTTCCGCTCCGTCGTTGAAACAGAGTTAGACCTACGAAACGAGGCCTCTGCTGCTTCCGAAATCAAAGCCAACGCAGAAAATGACGAAGGATTCGAGGTCCCCAATATCGTCTGGGACCTCTCTGGAAAACGCGTCATGGTCATGGATTGGGAAGAGGGTATTCCCCTTGCCGATATTAAAGCCCTTCAAAAATCCGGTCACGACCTAAAATCATTGGGCGCGCATGTCGTCCAAGTCTTTCTTCGTCACGCATTGCGCGACGGGTTTTTCCATGCGGATATGCATCAGGGAAATCTTAAACTCGCACCCAATGGCGATTTGATCGTTCTTGATTTCGGCATCATGGGTAGGATCGATACCTATACCCGCCGCGTCTACGCAGAAATTCTAATGGGCTTTATCCGGCGCGATTATCGCCGCGTGGCCGAAGTGCATTTTGAGGCAGGCTACGTTCCTGCCGACCAAGATGTCGATGCCTTCGCCCAAGCCTTGCGCGCGGTCGGCGAGCCGATTTTTGGCCAAGACGCCTCCCATATCTCAATGGCGCGTCTTTTAAGTTTTCTTTTTGAAGTCACTGAACGCTTCGGCATGGAAACCCGTACCGAACTCATTCTCTTGCAACGTACAATGGTCGTCGTCGAAGGGGTGGGTCGAACCTTAGATCCCGAACTCAACATCTGGAATACAGCAAAACCAGTGGTGGAAACCTACATCAAGGAGAATTTGGGACCAAAGGCGATGCTGGGGGATTTGATAAAAGCGGCGCAAAGTTTGGCGCGCTATGGTCCCCGACTGCCAGAAATAATTGAAGAGCATTTGACCACAAAGTCGTCGCAGCACACCCCAACGCATTGGATGTCCACAAAGGTCGCTCTCTCTTTTCTAGCGGGTGTAACCTTAGCATCTATCATTTGGGTAGTGGTTGAGATCTAAGCAGCGATATCTAATTCTCGGATTACGGGATCTATCTTTTCACCAACTTCGCCCTCCAACAAGCCTTTCCCAGTTGCAAGCTGAATGAACCGGGCATGCAGTAGGTGGTCACCTTCTAATACTATTGGTCCATTTTGGGTTACAATTAAGTCTAATCCAAGCCAAACCAGACCGCTCAGATTTTGATGAACTCGATGTGCGATTTCAACCAATTTCCTACAATATGGCAGCCGAAATTCAGAAAGAGCCTTGCGATCAAAAACAGAATTTATGTTTGCCTCAGAATACAATGGGGCATTTCGGAAAAAATCAGAAGTCAAAGCGCCCGTGACGGGATCCAAAGTCGCGTAGTGAAACTTCGACTCTGTGTGAACGACGCCACGACTATTCGCTTCTGGAAATTTTCCATACAAGAAAAGGGTTTCGATACCTTTTCCAGGTGTGGATTGAGTAACTATTCGGAAAACAGCGGGAATGGATGAAAAGTGTTTTATTAAGTTATTGTGTTGAGCTTCCATGAGTTGAAGCAAAAAGTTTTTTCCATATCTCTTGAAAATTACGTCGCTAAATTCATCAATTTCAACGCTGGCTCCATTTTGAAGGATCAAGTTGTTATCCTCCCGTCCATAGATAGCAATGCTTGCTATGCCCCTCCCACCCTTATTCGGCTTGACGAATAAAGGGAATCTCTTCACCGAGTAAAGAAATTGACTCAATTCCTGCTTGTTCAAAAGAATATCGAAGCTTCTATCGTCAATGTTTTCACCCACGCCACATGTTGCGATGGTCCGCGTGCTGGGGATCGACATTGATTTTAGAAATGTTTCAAAAGCGATTTTGTTTTGGATTAATTCAAAGTGTTGCTTTCCACTATGGGACAATCTTTTTGAAAGCCCATGGTATTTTAGAGTACTTAAAAATTTCTTTTTCTGGGACAGACGAAAAGTTTTGCGAAACAGCCCATAACGAAAATATTCAGCAGGTTTTAATTTTCCCGGCCCCTTACCAAGCAAATAAATTTCGATCAGCTGTCTAAGATACCCCACTCTATATATTCTTTTCACCGTCTGCATGTAGACCACGAGCAAAGAATGTTCGGATTCCTTTGGTGGATTCAAATAGATGTCCAGTGCGCCAGCCAATATCCCCCCTTCAACTTTATTGATAAAGCTTGAGTCTTCGCGGACTACACTACCTTTATCACATCCTTATCAACGGCCAAAATATATCCCTTCCGTGAAATATTTTTGATCAACAGCTGTGAAATTAGCTGATTTCCCAGATGATCGCGCAAGCGCTTGATACGTGTTGCGCCTGATGCCTCATCGACATCCTGACTTGATCGCCCAGAAATCATCGCCTCTAGCTCTGCACCGGTCAGCACGTCATCATCCAACCGGGCCTCACATAGGATCGACAGGGTCTCACAAATCGCATCCGTCAACTCAAAGCCCATATCGTTAATCGTGACGACGCGCTCCTCGCGATTTACAACCAGCGAAGTGATAACCATGCCGGACCGCGTCATCTCGCCCATTTGTTTTTGCAAACCATGATTTGTCAGCAAGAAATAGAGCGCCAGAAGCAAAAGCGCAGAGGTTAAGACCAGCAGTATAAAAATGATCACCCGATAACTGGACAGCACATCGGCAAAGGCAGTGCCCGACTGCGCCAAAATCTCTAGCAGTTTGACATTCTCGGTTGTTATAAGCGCGTCATTTTCAACAAAAATCTGTTCCACGCGATCGTTAAACGCATTCGCGTCGGGTAAATTAATAAACAAAAGGATCGATGCGATCAGCAGGAGGATAAGAACAACCGCACTTCCGACCAGCACAAGCGATCCTTTTCGCTTAGTATCGAAGGAAGAATTCTCCGGCATCAGCCTCTTTGTCCTTTAGTCCATTTTCGTCAAAGGATGACATGACCCGCAAGAGTTGCCAACCATCGGGCGCAATACGTGACTGCACTTCTGCTTCCACGACCAGCGCATCATCACACATTCCTTGAA
>CAZRFT010000380.1:0-1598 GCA_964599255.1 uncultured Neptunicoccus sp.
ATATCTTTTAGGCTGTCACGAATTGGGGCTTTGACCCAAGATGCACCAAGGTCTTCACCCTGCCACAACCACTCTTCCATGGTCACAAGGTCAACCAAACCTTCAAGATCTGATTCAGAGCCGATTGGGAAAGCCACAGGAACAGCAGTTGCGCCTGTACGCTCTTCAATCATGTTCACACAGTTAAAGAAGTCTGCGCCGATTTTGTCCATCTTGTTGACAAAAACCATACGAGGAACTTTGTAGCGGTCTGCTTGGCGCCAAACTGTTTCAGTTTGCGGCTCAACACCAGCGTTACCATCAAGCACACAAACCGCGCCATCAAGAACCGCCAAAGAACGCTCAACTTCGATTGTGAAGTCAACGTGGCCTGGGGTGTCGATGATGTTTAGGCGATGCTTAGGCGTGTCAGCAGTTTGACCGTCCTCAGTACGTTCCCAGAATGTGGTGGTCGCTGCAGAGGTGATCGTGATGCCACGCTCTTGCTCTTGCTCCATCCAATCCATTGTCGCGGCACCATCATGCACTTCGCCAATGTTGTGGGATTTACCAGTGTAATACAGGATGCGCTCTGAACAGGTTGTTTTACCTGCATCAATATGCGCCATGATACCGAAGTTACGATATAGCTCGAGAGGATATTCGCGTCCCATGATGTGGATCCTTTACCAGCGGTAGTGGCTGAATGCTTTGTTTGCATCCGCCATTTTATGAGTGTCTTCGCGCTTCTTAACAGCTGCGCCACGTTGGTTAAGCGCGTCCATCAATTCGCCTGCAAGACGCTCTTCCATTGTGTTTTCGTTGCGTGTGCGAGAAGCTTTAATCAACCATCGGATGGCCAATGCTTCGCGGCGCTCTGCACGAACTTCGACAGGAACTTGGTATGTTGCACCACCCACACGACGGGAACGAACTTCCACCGCTGGTTTGATGTTATCCAAAGCTTCTTCGAAAACTTCGACAGGGGCGCGTTTCAGCTTATCTTCTACGCGATCCAATGCTCCGTATACGATACGTTCGGCGACGGATTTTTTACCGTCAAGCATTAGGTTATTCATGAATTTCGACAAAACGATATTGCCGAATTTCGGATCGGGAAGCACTTCCCGTTTTTCAGCGCGATGGCGTCTAGACATCTCTTAATTCCTTACTTCGGCTTCTTCGCGCCGTATTTCGAACGGCGCTGCTTACGATCTTTCACACCTTGCGTGTCCAACACACCACGAAGGATGTGGTAACGCACACCGGGAAGGTCTTTCACACGACCGCCGCGGATCAGAACAACAGAGTGTTCTTGCAGGTTGTGGCTTTCACCTGGAATGTACGAGATCACCTCGTATCCATTTGTCAGGCGTACTTTTGCTACTTTACGCATCGCAGAGTTCGGCTTCTTCGGCGTGGTTGTATATACACGCGTGCAGACGCCACGCTTCTGCGGGCAGGATTCCAAGTGCTGAGACTTGGAGCGTTTGATTTTAGGCTGCCGTGGTTTACGGATCAGCTGCTGGATAGTTGGCATTCGGGTCTCCTAAAAGCCAGTTCGTTCACATTTCACAGCGTTCGGATAAACCAAACGCAAAAACCGAAGCATGGCCATG
>CAZRFT010000381.1:0-2010 GCA_964599255.1 uncultured Neptunicoccus sp.
GAAAAACACCGCCACGGGCCAGACGGCCCATGGCATCTGCACATGGGCGAGGATCAGCGCGACCACATAAGCCGCGCTTGCCAATTTCAGCCACAGAAAGTTGCGGCTGAAAAAAGTATCCTCGGCCAACACCATTTAGGCTCGGATCCGTTCGTTGGCTGGATCCCAAAGCGGTTGATCTTCTTGCACAACCGCCTTGCAACGTTCACCATAGATTTCGATTTCTACCTCAGTTCCGGGCGCCGCCAAATCTTCGCGGATCATACCCAGCGCGATAGATGCGCCGACACGGTAACCGTAGCCACCTGACGTTGTTTCACCCACAACTTCGCCGCCATGCCAAATCGTCGACATGTAAGGCGCATCTGCTTCGCCCGCTTCAACGATCAGCGTAACAAAGCCTTTCTTTCGACCCTGCTGCTTTTCGTTCATGATGGCGGCCTTGCCATTGAAGTCTTGCGGTTTGTCCAGTCGGACAAAACGTTCCAACCCACCTTCAAGCAAGGAGTAATCCGTCGACAGATCGCCCTTCCAAGTCCGGTAGCCTTTTTCGATGCGAAGTGAGTTCATTGCATACATGCCGAAGGGCGTCGCACCCGCGTCTAGGATCGCATCATAGATTGCGGGGATATTTTCATTCTTGGCATGAACCTCCCAACCCAATTCACCTGGGAAAGAAACGCGTGCCATGAAACAATCCAAGCCTTTGATCTTCGCTTCTTGAAGCGTCAACCAGCCAGACGACAGATCCGCCTCTGCGCCGATGTTTTCAAACAGTTCACGCGCTTTTGGACCCGTAACGATCAAAGTCGAAAACTCTGTCGTATGATCGGTAAGCGACAGGCCATCTGCCAGATTGTTTTTCAACAATTCAAAATCGTGCCACTGTGCCGTCGCGGCGGTGATCAAGGTGAAGTGATCTTCGCCATGACGCATCACCGACATCTCTGTCAAAATGCGTCCGCGGGCATCAGACCAATAGGCAAGGTTCATACGACCCACCTTGGGCAACGCACCTGCAATCTGACCGCGCAGCCATTCTGCTGCACCATCGCCAGACAGGTTGAAACGCGAGAAGCCTGGTAGATCAAGAACACCAACGCCATCTCGAACCGCTTCGCATTCTTCACGAACACGTGGTTCCCATGGCCCTTTGCGCCCCCAAGTATGGGTGGCCGCTTCAGAAGTATCGTCACCGTCTTTGGCATACCAATTGGCGCGTTCCCAACCGTTATAGGCACCCATGACGCCGCCCAACTCTTTCACTTTTGCAGTGACTGGTGAGTGCTTCTTATCACGCGCCGCTGGCCATTCGTGATGTGGGAAATGCATGGCATATTCGTTGCCATAAACTTCCAAACCTTTTTGGTTACAGTAATCTTGATCCGTGTAATCCGTGTATCGACGTGGATCGACGGCCCACATATCCCATTCGGTTTGACCATCGATAATCCATTCCGCAAGCGTCTTACCTGCACCCCCTGCTTGGGCAATGCCAAAGGTAAAGACACAGTTTTCAAACGCATTTTTCACACCTGGCATTGGACCGATCAACGGCAAGCCATCGGGCGCGTAAGGAATAGGGCCGTTGATCATACGCTCAAGGCCCGCTTCGCCAGCCAATGGCACTCGCGCCATTGCATCCGCGACAATGTCCTCAATCCGATCCAGGTCGTCTTGATAAAGTTGGAAGCTAAAATCGTCAGGCATTGGATCGCTTTCATCCAACCAGTGACCCTTACAATTGGGCTCATATGGGCCGATGTTAAACCCGTGCTTTTCCTGACGCAGATAGTAAGACACATCCACATCACGAACGAGCGGCAGCTTCCCACCATTTTCTTTTGACCAAGCCTCAACCTCTGGCACCTGTTCGGTCAGCAGATATTGGTGCTCCATCACCATCATCGGAACAGTACGTCCGCCATAGGGTTTGAACCACTCGCCCACTTGTTGGGCATAATAGCCCGCGGCATTCACCACATACTCACATTCAATATCGCCCTTTTC
>CAZRFT010000382.1:0-5009 GCA_964599255.1 uncultured Neptunicoccus sp.
ATCAAAGGCTTCGTGCAAGCCCGCCAACGCTTGATCGGATTTGATGAAATTATTGGCGAAGACGGCATTCGGCGATGTGGCCTTATGCTTGATCCCGAACTGGTCGAAACCACGCATGCGCCAAGACGTCCCTTCCAGGGGTGGCGATATTTGGCCTTGGACGATGCGCCGGCTGATCTGCCCAAGGGACGTGTGGCTGAGGACACATTGCCCAATGATCTTCAACAAGAATTAGATGCGCTTGGCCTTCGCTAACTAACCGCGTGGTTGTCGATTAAGCGGGCTGTCCCAAGGAAGGCCGCACCAAAGATACGTGCGGTTTGCGTGCCCAATTCTGACACCAATTCCAACGACTCTGCATTGCGGCATTCGACATAATCGATCCGTTCAAATCCGGCATCAAGGATCGCTTTTGCTGCCTTTTCACATTCATCGCTAGGATTGCCACCCGCGGCAATGTCATAGGCTGCTTTTCTTAAGATCACGTTGAAGCGGCGCGCGATTTCAATTTGGGCATCCGAGAGGTAACCGTTGCGCGATGACAAAGCCAACCCATAATCATCGCGCACGGTTGGTACGCCTAAGATTTCCGTGGGAATATCCAAGTCGCGTGCCATACGCCGAATGACGGCGAGTTGCTGCCAATCTTTTTCCCCAAAATACGCGGCATCGGCTTGCGCTTGATTTAACAGTTTGGAGACGACTTGCGTGACCCCATCCATATGTCCAGGTCGGGAAGCGCCGCACAATACTTCAGTCAATCCATCAACCGTGACGCGTGTTGAAAACCCTTCGGGGTACATTTCTGCAACGCTGGGGATAAAGGTTGCGTCCCCGCCTGCGGCGCCAATCTTGGCCAAATCGCCCTCTTCATCTCTGGGATAACTATCGAGATCTTCGCCCGCCCCAAATTGCGTTGGATTGACAAAAATCGTGGCAATCACCTTGTCACAATCCGTGGCTGCATTCTCTATGAGCTTTTGATGACCGGCATGAAGCCCACCCATTGTTGGGGTTAAACCAATACGATGCCCATCCTTGCGCCAAGCATGAACCTGTTCGCGCATCTCTGCAATTGTTCGAAAAACGATCATGGGGTGAGTGTTTGCCAACCGCCAAGTTTGGTCAATGCCTCTAAGGCGGTTTTTGCTGTATCATCCCAATCGGCTGTTTTTGACAAAAACAAAGTCGCTTGCGATCGAAGAAGTGGTCCATCGACAAGTGGCTTTAGGTGATTGGCATCCAGCGTTGAACCGGTTGACGTGATGTCTGCAATCGCCTCTGCCGTTAGGTTTTTTACGGTGCCCTCGGTGGCACCCTGGCTATCAACCAACTGATAGTCCGCCACGCCGAAATCCCGCAAGGCGCGGCGAACAACGTTGTGATATTTAGTGGCAATTCGCAGTCGAAACCCATGCTCGGCGCGGAACTGCGCCGCGGTGGCATCAAGATCGGCCAAAGTGGACACATCAACCCAAACCTTTGGCACAGCGATCACAATATTTGCGTGACCAAATCCCAGCTCAGTGACTTCCACCACCTGGGCATTGTTGGGCGGCAATTTTTCAGCAATTAAATCTTGCCCTGTCACACCCATATGAATGCGCCCCTTGGCAAGCTCTTTTGGAATTTCACCTGCGGAGAGTAGGACAAGTTCCACGCCATCAACCCCTGTGACGGACCCTGTGTATTCCCGATCAGACCCCGTGCGCTTTAGGGTGACGCCCCGTTCGGCGAACCAGTTGAATGTGTCGCCCTGAAGACGCCCTTTTGATGGAACCCCAAGTTTTAACATTGTGCCATCCCCAAATCGACGAGGAGCTCTGGCCGGATCACACCGCCAACTGCAGGGATTTCTCGGCTGTCCCCAATTTGACGGGTAAGCGCGTCATAGCGTCCACCAGAAGCGATCACGCTCTCGCCTTCAGAGAAGGCAAAGACGAGCCCATCATAATATTCCATCGAGGTGCGACCGAAGGAGCCTGCGAAATTTGTCGCATCCAGATCACAACCAGCTCGATCTAGGGCCGCGACCCGCGCCTCAAAAGCATCAACCGCCGTATTAATTTTCAATTCGCCATCCAGTTTTCGAAGCGCCTTGGTTGCTGTGGACAAAGGGCAAGACAAATTCAAAAGGGCGTGCAACGCCTCTGCCTCACCCTCACGCAAAGGGGCTTCCTGGGCATCTTTGGTCAATCGATCAATACGCGCCAAAATCTCTGCCTCTGTGCGGTTGCCGATGAATTTCCCGGCATCTTCGATCATGACTTTGGCACCCATAACCATGGTCTTAGTAATCAGGTCAGAACGGTGTGGATCATTGGTTCCTGATTTTGAAAACCGATCCAAGAGTGCTGCAAATCTTTTGGGACGCCACAGGTGGCGTAGCAAAGCGGCGCGGCGAAACTCCGAAATCGTTAAACCCTGTACTGCCGCAAAAAGCAGACCAAAATCCCCTGTGGTCACTGACAGATTTTTCGGAAGAACGGCAGAAAACAGACCGAATACCTCGGCGTCATTCTCGCTCGGCTCTTCGCGGGCGAAAAGTTCAAACCCAACTTGCAGGTATTCGGATGCGCGCTCTGACCCTGACTCCTGCATCCGCCAAACGGGACCATTATAGCAATAGCGTGCGGGCTCTGCCCCTTCGGCCATGTGACGCTCGACTAAGGGCACGGTGAAGTCTGGGCGCATCATGCGCTCGCCGAGTACAGGATCATTTGTGACATAGGCGCGGCCCCGTATATCTTCGCCATAAAGATCAAGAAGGGTTTCGGCATCCAATAAGGCATCCGCCTCGATCCGCATTGCACCCGCTTTGATGAACGCAGCCTCGATCCGTGCGGCTTCCGCATGGACAGCAGATCGGCGTTCGTTTTGAAGCATCTAAGCCTCGCCTGCGCGCGCGATCATGGCGCGCACTTCTTCGACCAAATCACCGCGTTTGATTTCTTTTTGTGCGGGCTGCGCTTTCCACTCTTCGGGCGTTTCGATTTCTGCTGCAAGGCGTGCGCCCAATGCAAGATCTTTGATTTGCACGACACCACGGTCTTTTTCATCCGAACCTTCGATCACAGCAACGGGGCTTTCGCGCTTATCGGCATATTTCATTTGGTTGCCGAAATTCTTCGGATTACCCAAATAGACTTCGGCGCGAATACCTGCATTGCGAAGCTCTGTGACCATGGTTTGATAATCGTCCATGCGGTCGCGATCCATGACGGTTACCACAACAGGGCCTTTGGCTTGGCTGCCAATTCGTCCCTTTTCGCGTAGTGCAGCCAGTAAGCGATCAACACCAATGGACACGCCTGTTGCGGGAACCTCTTGCCCTGTGAAACGTTTCACCAGATCATCATAGCGACCGCCGCCGGCAACGGAGCCGAACTGGCGCTTGCGCCCCTTTTCATCCAGAATTTCAAAGGTGAGTTCTGCTTCGTATACGGGGCCGGTGTAATAACCAAGGCCGCGAACAACCGACGGATCAATTGTGATGCGGTTCGCCTCATAGCCGCCCGCCGCAAGAAGTGTTGCAATTTGATCAAGCTCTTCTACGCCTCTAGCACCCATTTCGGAGTTGCCGATTGCATTTCGAAGATTGGTGATAGTCTTTGCGTCATCATCCGCTTTGGACGTCAGGAACGCGATCACCGGCTCTGCCTGATCATCGCTTAAGCCCACACCATCGATATAGGCACCCGAGGCATCCAAGCGCCCCTTGCCCAAAAGCTCGCGCACACCCGCCTCGCCGACTTTATCGAACTTGTCGATTGTGCGCAGAACCGCATCTCGCATCGCGATATCTTCGCCGATGCCCATTGTTTCCAGCACGCCGTTCAAAACTTTGCGGTTATTGATGCGGACCAAATAATCCCCACGTGGAATGCCGACGGTTTCTAAACAGTCCGACAGCATCGCGCAGATTTCAGCGTCTGCGGCAACCGAAGGCGCACCCACTGTGTCAGCATCACATTGATAGAACTGGCGATAGCGGCCAGGTCCTGGCTTTTCATTTCGCCATACAGGACCCATTGCGTAGCGGCGATAGGGGGTCGGTAAATCATTGCGAAATTGAGCGTAAACCCGTGCAAGGGGTGCGGTCAGGTCATAGCGTAGCGCCATCCATTGCTCATCTTCTTCTTGCCAAGCAAAGACACCTTCATTGGGGCGATCCACGTCTGGTAAGAATTTACCCAAAGCCTCTACCGATTCAACAGCGGAGCTTTCTAATGCATCAAATCCATAGCGTTCGTAAACTTCCGTGATTTGACCCAGCATGGCGGCACGTTCGGAAACTTCAGCTCCGAAATAATCACGAAACCCCTTGGGCGTTACCGCCTTGGGTCGTGCTTGTTTTTGTTTCTTATCTTTGGCCATGACTGCCTGCTTTCATCATTCGCGCCTCCTCTAGCGGATTGCGAATTTCTGGGCAAGCGGGGTTGCGATGATAGCCTATGATGCGTATCCAATTTGCATGTCTGATGAATTGATCGATTTACAAAGCCGCATTGCGCATTTGGAGCGGGTAAATGACGAGCTTTCTGATGTGCTGGCCGATGTCACAAAGCGCTTGGTTAAAGCCGAATCCCAACTCGCCGCGTTGATGGATCTGGCCAAAGATGCCAGCGAAGATGGCGGGCAAATCACTTTTGGCGAACGCCCCCCGCATTACTAGGCTTCTACTAACTCCGTTTGGACATTCACCTCGCCATGCAAAGTCTTATGCACGGGGCATTTATCGGCAATTTGCAAAAGCCGTATGCGCGTTGCCTCATCCAGATCCCCAACCAAAGTGATGCGGCGTTGGAATTGGTCGACTTTGCCTTCTGTCGTCTCACAATTCTCACATTCCGTCGCGTGCACTTTGTCATGGACCACGTCGACCTCCACCGATTCAAGCGGCAGTTTTTTGTGTCGCGCATACATGCGAATGGTCATCGAGGTGCAAGCAGCCAACCCAGCAGAGACAAATTCAAAAGGCGTCAGTCCCACATCGGATCCGCCGTAGC
>CAZRFT010000383.1:0-1212 GCA_964599255.1 uncultured Neptunicoccus sp.
CACGATAAAACCTAACACGCCTATAGATAACATAGCGTACACCATACCTAAATACCCAAAAATAGGCTTTCTTGACGCGCTCACAACTATGTGGCTTATTATACCGAAACCTGGTAAAATTAGAATATACACTTCAGGATGGCCGAAAAACCAAAACAGATGCTGGTACAGCACAGGGTCTCCTCCACCTATAGGGTCAAAAAAAGTAGTGTTAAAATTTCGGTCAGTAAGTAGCATTGTTATAGCAGCTGCTAGAACTGGAAGTGATAATAAAAGCAAGACAGCCGTAATTAAAACAGCCCAAACAAACAAAGGTAATTTGTGGAAAGGGAGACTTTCAGTCCGCATATTTACAATAGTGCAAATAAAATTGATTGCACCTAAAATTGAAGACGCGCCGGAAAGGTGTAGGCTGAAAATAGCCAAGTCAACTGCACCTCCTGAATGTGCTATTATACCTGACAAAGGTGGGTAAACTGTCCAGCCGGTACCTACTCCTGACTCGCAAAGAACTGACTCTATTAGCAATAGAAGTGACGGTGGTAGTAACCAAAAACTGATATTATTCATTCTAGGAAATGCCATATCTGGTGCTCCGATCATCAATGGAACAAACCAGTTACCGAAGCCTCCTATAAGCACAGGCATAACCATAAAAAATATCATTACAAAGGCGTGCCCTGTAACAACCACATTATAAAAATGGTGATTGTATTCAAGAAAACTGCCTTGTGGTTGAGCTAACGTTAAACGTATGTACAGAGAAAGAGCTGTACCTGCAACACCAGCGATAGCTCCAAAAATTAAATACAAAGTTCCAATGTCCTTATGATTTGTTGAAAACAACCAACGATAGACAAATTTAGGGATTAAACCCGCAACGTAATTCTTTTTATTTATATTTACACTCATTTTTGCTCTTTTTTTGAATAATTTGATATTCTTTAAAAACGTCTGTGAAAAAAAGTTTTATTTTGACATGAGCTTAATCTTTGCATAACCTTGAAATTTTAAAATGCATTTTTAATTAAAATTCTTTAGTATGGTTAATACAGTAATTTTTTTTTTCAAATTTAATGTTTTAGGTTTAACTGAAAAAATTGAAACAGGCTTTTGTTTAATTTTGACAGAGTGGTTTAATTACACTAGGACTTGAACCTAGGGCCTACGAATTAAAAGCTCGCTGCTCTACCGACTGAGCTATGTAATTAT
>CAZRFT010000384.1:0-4159 GCA_964599255.1 uncultured Neptunicoccus sp.
TCAAATTCGGGAACCATTGCACCCTGACCAAACCAACCCAGATCACCGCCCTGTGGGCCAGAGGGGCCCGTTGAATGTTCCACGGCAAGTGCTGCAAAATCGGCACCATCAGCTTGAGCAAGCGCCAACACTTCATCTGCCTTCTCTTCGGTTTCAAGAAGGATATGGCTTGCTAAATATTGCGGCTCTGGCTCAACACCTTCGATTTGGGCTTCATAGGCGGCTTGGATTTTATCCTCTACCACCGCTTCTGTTGCAATTTTGTTCAGGGCCGCTTCGGCGTGGATTGTGCGCTCTTCGTTTTCGATCATGATACGCAGAGCGGTCTCCGTGACATCTGATTCAGGTGCCAAAAGCTCTTGCTGAATAAGTTGATCGAGGATGCCGGTGAAAAGCTCTTCTTCTGGAACTGTTTCATATTGGGTCGGCAAACGTGCGGTTAGGGCAATGATGTGACCCAGTGTGATTTCGCTGCCGTTGACCGTTGCAACAACAGTATTTGCGCTTAGCTCGTCTTGGGCAAAACTAGCAGTGCTGAATGCCAAAAGTGATGCTGTGGCGATTAAAATCTTTCTCATGAAATTCTCCTATGAATTTTCCTGCCTTGTGCCCGATTATCAGACGCTCGTGATAATGTTTTACCTAACATTGACAGCAGTAGAACACCTGCTTACATGCTTTTGTCTTACGCGAAGGGGCACGCCTTTCTCCGCAATCTTCTAGAGCGGAATTGATCGAGCGACAAGGCACGCTGATAGCAAAAACTATCACGTCGCTGTGTGGATCAAGGTTGTGTTTGGATAAAAGGAATTGCACATGCTGGGTCTTGGTACCGTTAGCAAAAAGGTCTTCGGAACCGCGAATGATCGCAAGGTGAAATCGACGCAAAAAATCGTCGATCAGGTCAACGCATTGGAAGCTGAGTATGAAAAGCTAACTGATGCAAATATCGTCAAAAAGACCGAAGAGCTAAAAGCCCGCGTTGCAAATGGCGAAACCCTAGACGATGTGATGGTTGAAGCCTTTGCCAATGCCCGCGAAGCGGGTCGTCGCGCTTTGGGTCTTCGTGCCTATGACGTGCAGTTGATGGGCGCGATATTCCTGCACGAAGGCAATATTGCAGAAATGAAAACGGGCGAAGGTAAAACCCTTGTTGCTGTTTTTGCCGCCTATTTGAATGCGTTAAGTGGCAAGGGTGTCCATATCGTTACCGTCAATGAATATTTGGCGCATCGCGATGCGGATTGGATGGGCAAGGTTTATTCCGCGTTGGGACTAACCACTGGTGTTATTTCCAATTCTGTGGCCGATGGCGACCGCAAAGCCGCCTATGCCTGCGATATCACATATGCGACGAATAACGAGCTCGGCTTCGATTACCTGCGGGACAATATGAAACCGACGCTAGAGGCAATGTCCCAGCGCGATCATTATTTCGCCATCGTGGATGAGGTCGACTCGATCTTGATTGACGAGGCGCGTACCCCATTGGTGATTTCTGGCCCCGCCGAAGATCGCACCGAAATGTACAACACCGTGAATGTGCTGATCCCTGATTTGATCGAAGAGCATTACACGATCGATGAAAAATCCAAAACCGCGAGCCTTACGGATGAAGGCAACGAGTTTGTTGAAAAGAAGCTTCAGGAATTGGGCATCATGCCAGAGGATCAAAGCCTCTATGCCCCTGAAAGCACCACGATTGTGCATCACATCAATCAGGCATTGCGCGCACATAAGATGTTTCGCCGCGATACCGACTATATCGTCAAAAACAACCAGGTCGTTCTGATCGACGAATTCACGGGTCGCATGATGGAAGGGCGCCGTTTGTCCGAAGGCCTGCATCAGGCGATTGAATCCAAGGAAGGTTTGGACATTCAATCGGAAACGGTCACGCTTGCCTCTGTCACGTTCCAAAATTACTTCCGTCTATATGACAAGTTGGCCGGCATGACGGGGACAGCAAAGACGGAAGAGGAAGAGTTCAGAACCATCTACGGCCTTGGCGTTGTGGAGGTTCCAACCAACCGTCCTGTGACCCGAACTGATGAACATGACGCGATCTACCGAACTTCGGAAGAGAAGTTTAAAGCGATCGTCGAAGAAGTCGCCAAAGCCTACACCAAAAAACAACCAACTTTGGTTGGCACCACTTCGATTGAGAAATCGGAATATCTATCTAGGCTTTTAAAGGACTCTAAGGTTTTCAAAGAAATCGCGGCCAACCTACGCGACCGCGCAGAAAAGGCCAAAAAACAAGAAAGCAAAGACACCTTAAACGGCCACGCCGATGATATTGAAAAGCTAGCGGCCAAAGGCATTCCGCATAACGTTCTAAACGCTCGCTTCCACGCCCAAGAGGCAGAGATTATCGCCGATGCTGGCGTTCCAGGTGCGGTGACAATTGCCACCAATATGGCTGGCCGTGGGACAGATATTCAATTGGGCGGCAATGTTGATATGCGCGTTGCAGATGCGATGGCCAAGGAAGAGGGAAAGAAAAAGAAAACTGACCCTGCCAAGCTACGCGAAAAAATTCGTGAAGAGATTTCAGCGGCCAAGCAGGAAGCCTTGGACGCAGGCGGCCTTTTCGTTTTGGCTACAGAGCGCCATGAAAGTCGCCGGATCGATAACCAGCTTCGGGGCCGTTCTGGTCGCCAAGGTGATCCTGGACGTTCGGCTTTCTTCCTATCGTTGGAAGATGACTTGATGCGAATTTTTGGTTCCGACAAGCTCGAATCCGTTCTAAACCGATTGGGCATGGAAGAAGGCGAAGCCATCATCCATCCTTGGGTAAACAAGTCACTTGAACGCGCACAGGCGAAGGTAGAGGGCCACAACTTCGACATTCGTAAGCAGCTTTTGAAATTCGATGACGTGATGAATGATCAGCGTAAAGCGATCTTCGGTCAGCGCATGGAAGTGATGAAAGCCGAAGATTTATCAGAGACGATCAAAACCATGCGTGACGAGTTGATCGAAGATCTGGTCGACATTCACATCCCACCTAAATCCTATGCCGATCAGTGGGATGGCGAAGGTTTGCAGAAATCCACCCAAGAGTCTTTGGCCCTGAATTTGCCCATCGTTGATTGGGTCGACGAAGATGGGATTGATGACGAAGACATCATCGATCGCATCATTGAAACCGCAGATGATGCCTACGCTAAAAAGGCGCTCGAATTTGGACCCGATCAAATGCGCTCGATTGAAAAGCAATTGCTTCTTAATACGATCGACACGAAATGGCGCGAGCACTTGGTCACTTTGGAACATTTGCGTTCCGTTGTTTCTTTCCGTGGCTACGCGGGGCGCGATCCGTTGAACGAATATAAAACAGAAAGCTTCGAGCTGTTTGAAGCCATGCTGGAAGGTTTGCGTGGCGATGTCACACGCCAGCTATCGCGGGCGCGTCCGATGACGCAAGAGCAACGCATGGGCATGATCCAAAAGCAAATCCAACAAATGTTGGCAGCGGGCATTCCCTTCGAAGAAGTTCAAAAACAAATCAAAGAAGCGTTCGATATCGATTTGCAACTTGGCAACCCACCACCAGAAGCGGCGCCCATGCCGGAAGGTTTCGATGCCGAAAATCCAGAGTCCTGGCCAGAACTGAACCGCAATGACGAATGTCTTTGTGGCTCAGGAAAGAAATATAAACATTGTCATGGTGCGCTTTAGGTCGTGGATTCTTAGTTTTGCATTTGCGCTTTTATCAGCGCAACTATGCTACGCTGAAATCACCCTTGCCTCAAAATTTGGCGATCTCGTAGTTAGTGGTGAGCTCGAAGAGTACGATCAGGGGCTTTATACAATACGCACCGAAGACGGCGTTCTGACGCTTCGGGAACGCGATGTGATATGCCGTGGTGTTGATTGTCCTGTACTTGAAAGATTTTCGCAAAGATTCTCTATCCTGCCTGGTCATCAAGTCGACAAGCGCGCCATGCTTTCCTTGTTCAAGGCCTTTGCAGGGGATCAAAAACTAAGATTTTTGCTTGAGGGTAGTTATTCAAACCCGGATTTTGTTACGCTTGCAGATGCCTCTGGCTCTAAACTGGCGCAAGTTGGCTTCACCCCTGCGGCGGACCAATTGTTGGTAACGGCACAATCCCCCGATACACCATTTGCGAGTTCGATCGTGCAGGTTGTTTCC
>CAZRFT010000385.1:0-4184 GCA_964599255.1 uncultured Neptunicoccus sp.
CCAATCGCCTCGTTAATTTCCGTGGGCGTAAGCGCACGTTCGCTGCGGCCAATCACCTCTAGAATCAAAAGCGTGCGCAAATTGGTTGGGATTCTTTTTTCAGATTCCACAGAGTTTTTCCTTGTGCCGTTTAGAATTCTGATTTTATAGTCCTGATTCACAAAAACAAGACCCAAAGTCTCATTTTTTGAAAAATAGGGGAAATATGGAGTTCGACTTCATCATTGTCGGCGCTGGATCTGCTGGTTGCCCACTCGCCAATCGGCTGAGTGAGAATGGTAAGTACACCGTGGCGATCCTTGAAGCGGGCCCCAAAGACACAAATCCATGGATCCACGTCCCCGTTGGGTATTTCCGAACGATGGGAAATCCCAAATCCGATTGGTGCTACACGACAGAGGAAGACCCGGGGCTGAATGGTCGGGCAATATCTTACCCTCGGGGCCGCGTTTTGGGCGGCTCTAGTTCGATTAATGGGCTTCTATATGTACGTGGTCAGGCAGAGGATTTTGATCACTGGCGACAGCTAGGCAATTCGGGATGGGCATGGGATGATGTTCTTCCTTATTTCAAACGCGCAGAAAATTGGAATGGCGACGCTCCTGACCCACAAAACCTGCGCGGTCATGGTGGCCCCCTTTCTGTGTCGCCAAATAGATTGACGCGCGAGGTTACAGATCGCTGGGCAAAGGCCGCAGTTGCTGCTGGGTACAAGAAAAACGAAGATTACAACGGCGCAGATCAAGAAGGTGTCGGTTATTTTCAGATGACCATGAAAGGTGGGCGACGCTGCTCTACCGCTGTGGCCTACCTTAATCCTGCCAAAAACCGCAAAAACCTGTCGATCCTAACAGATACCCAAGTCGAAAGACTTGTGATTACGGACGGTGCGGTGACGGGACTTGTTGCCAAGCGAAAAGGAAAGCAGGTTCTTCTGAGCGCGCGCAAGGAAGTTGTGCTTTCTGCAGGTGCGATTAATTCGCCGCAAATTATGATGCTATCTGGCATCGGTGCAGGCGCTGAGCTTCAAAGCCACGGGATTAGCACAATTGTTGATCTGCCTGGTGTCGGGAAAAATTTACAAGACCACTTGCAGGCACGGCCAGTCTATAAAACCACGCTTTCAACGATCAATATCGAGACCAATAATATCTTCAAAAAAGCAATGATTGGTTTGCAGTATATGCTGACCCAGCGCGGTCCGATGACGATGGCTGCAAGTCTTGGCACAGCCTTTTTGAAAACAGAAGATCATCTGGCGACGCCAGACATTCAATTTCACATACAACCTTTCTCCGCTACGCGCCCTTCTGACGGCCCGCATCCATTCTCGGCCTTTACGGCTAGTGTTTTACAGTTGCGCCCAGAAAGCACAGGCCATGTGGAGCTTGCATCTAACGATCCGTTTGAAGCACCCAAGATGCATCTGAACTACCTGTCAACAGAGCTTGATCAGCGTACAATCGTCAAAGGTATCCAGATCGCGCGACGCATTGCTGAGCATTCACCCCTGAAAGAAGTTCTAACCGAAGAGTTTATTCCTGGGCGCGAAGTGGCGTTTGATGATTTTGAGGGGACTTTGGATTGGGCGCGCAACACGGCTGTGACGATCTATCACCCTACCGGCACGTGCAAGATGGGCACGGATAAAATGGCGGTTGTGGACGAACGATTGCGTGTTCGCGGCGTGAAAGGTTTGCGGGTCGCCGACGCATCCATCATGCCTGTTATTACATCGGGAAACACCAATGCACCTTGCATTATGATCGGCGAGAAATGCTCTGACATGATTTTGGAGGATTGGGCTGCTTGAATAAGGAATTTGCGCAAATTTGCGCGAATGAACACCCAGACTTGGACGCCTTCGGGGTCTGGAACACGAGGAAACAGAAGGCAATAACATGGGAGGATAAACATGTTTAATCTCAAGACTGTAACAGCGACGGCTGTTGCCTTGGCGATGACAGCTGGTTCCGTATTTGCAGAAAAAGTTCTGCGGATTCAGTCTGTTCTGCCAAATACTGCTGACGAAGTTGTCATGCTGGAAGCATTCGGTGACGATGTTGCTGCCCTAACTGGTGGCTCATTAAAAATCGAAGTTCTTCCTGCGGGCGCAATCGTTGGTCCACGCGACATCATGGACGCGGTTGACGCGGGCCTTGTTGAAGGTGGTTTTGCATGGACGCACTACTGGGGTGGTAAGCACGTTGCAGCCAACCTATTTGGTGCACCAGTTGCGGGTGCCGGTGTTGGCATGGACAACATTGCATTCCTATCTTGGTTCCAGTTCGGTGGTGGTAAAGAGCTTTACGACCGTCTTTGGGACGAAATGGGCGTAAATGTTAAAGGCTTCATGCTACAGCCAGTTGGTCCAGAAGCGTTGGGTTGGTTCCCAGAGCCAATCAACTCTATGGATGACTTCCGCAAAATGCGTTTCCGTGCGCCTCCAGGTATGGTTGGTGCAGCTTATGCTGACATCGGTGTTCCTGCGGTTGCAATGGGCGGTGGTGACATCCTACCAGCCTTGGAAAAAGACACCATCGACGCAGCAGAATGGTGCTGTCCGAAGCCTGACTCTGTATTTGGCTTCCAAAAAGTTCTGAAGCACTACTATCTTCAGGGTCTACACCAGGTTGTTGTTAACGCTGACATGTATGTGAACGGCGATTTCTACAACGGTCTAACAGACCAAGAGAAGAAAGCCTTGGAAGTTGCGGCAAACGCATCTCTGTCTAAGTCTATGTCTTACCGCATCATCGAAAACGGTAAAGCACTTAAAGACTTGACTGAAAACCACGGTGTTATTCTTGAAGATACGCCTGCTGACTACTTCACTGAGTACTCTGCTGCTGCTGCTAAAGCGCTTCAAGCTGCTGCAGATGAAAACGAGTTCTTCGCAGAAGTATGGGCATCTCAGCGTGCCTTCGCAGAAGTTGCGGTTCCATTCTGGTCAGGGGCACAGACATCTAACGCCAATTTGGGTCGCGCATTCGCGGACACTTTGAAGTAAGATCTTAAAACGGGTGCGGGGCCACACGGCCCCGCGCTTCTTTTTTGGCAAATACTGAGGTATTTCCCCAAGAAGAAGTTTCCCACAAGGGTATTAGAAAGGGAGTACGGATATGGCTGCAGAGGAACCAAATCCAGAAGATCTCGAAATTGCAGATGAATTGATTGCGGAGCGACGCGCCGAGGCACCGGGTGAAACCCCAGAGGATATGACGCCGTGGATGCGCCCAATCACAGGCGCAATCGATATAATCAACTATCGGGCTGGCCAGATCATCGCCCTGATGATGGTTCCCTTGATTGCTATTGTGGTTTGGGAGGTATTTTCCAGAAACTCCTTTGTCATTTTACAAAATGCAGGCTTTGAAGATTTTGCCAGAACTCTGGGTCTTGGTCCCACTTTGCAAGCTTATGACCTTAGCCGCATGACAGCTGGTATCCTTTGGATGGCTGGCGCAGGTTACGGCCTGATGCGCGGTGTCCATATTCGCGCTGATTTTCTCTATCGAAATTGGAGCGACAAAACCCAAGCCACCGTGGATGCGATAGCCTATATGTTATTCTTCATCCCATCGATGATCTTCTTCACCGTGGTTTCAACGCAGTTTTGGTACCTAGCCTATGAAACCGGTGAAAGATTAGCGCTGGACAGCGCGTGGCAGCCGATCTTGTGGCCTGCGCGCCTCGCGATGCCGATCGGTGGTTTGCTTCTTCTTTTGCAAGGTATTCCAGAGATTTTCCGCGCCTTTCATAAAATGGGGAAAGAGCGCGAACGCTATTTCGTCATGGCATTGCCGTTCTACCTGATCTTTATTCTGTGGCTAACCATGGCGGTGTTCACGCCTGATCTTGTGCCAGGCGGCGCTTGGTTCACGGACGCTATGTCGGCACGACCAGAGCTTTCAAAACCAATGATTGGTTTGATCATGCTTTGCGCGATGCTGTTCGTGATTTTCATCGGTTTCCCGATTTCGTTTACCTTGGTCTTTTTGGCATTCGTGTTTGGGATTTGGGGCGCTAATTTTAAACTCACAACGCTTCTTTTCACACTCAACACCAATTCAACGATGCTGAATGATCAGTTGATGGCGGTACCCCTCTTTGTTCTGATGGGCATCGTCATGGAATCCGCTGGCCTGATGGAGCGTCTATTCTCGTCAATCCAGATGATCATG
>CAZRFT010000386.1:0-2051 GCA_964599255.1 uncultured Neptunicoccus sp.
TGGCCTCTCATCAACCAGATGTAGACGCAGACCTGATCGAAAACTTGTTTGAGATTGGGGAAGCTCAGGCAAGCGATCATCCCACTCGCATTCTTGCCCTTTATGGCACGAAGGCAGACAGGCAGGCGCTCTATGATGAAGCGCATGTATTGGACGAGTTGCGCCCCTATCTTCATTACTTAAATGAACCGCCTGAAAAAGTAGCAGATGGAATTTGGGCGTTGCGAAAAATATTGGGAGAAGAGGCGCGCGTTACGGCGGAAAACCTTGACGATGAAGCGATGGCACGCACACTGGCGCTTGGATATGGGTTTGGCAGTATTGCACCTGAAAATCCCCATTTCGATGCGGTGTCAAACTGGGTGCTGAATGACCCTGCAACGCGCCCCATCGCCGCAATTTGCAATCAATCCTGCCCCCAAGACCAAAATCGCTGTGCGATGGCTGCGCTGGCATTGTCAGGTGGCTACTATGAGGTCATTCGATTGGATAGCCCGCTAGAGCGCCTCATTCCCCAAACCAAATTCCTTCAAAGTGACCGGGCAGAAGCGATGACATTGCGCAGAATTGCTTTCCAACGCACCGAAACCGATGATTTAATGGCTATCCCAGGTGAATTGGCGGGCTATAGCCAATGTTTTGCGGATCTTATTCTAGAAGTTCAAAACCAGTAAATCTGGCTGCTTTCGTATTTCCAAGAAGTTTCTGATGTAAATTATCTTATACCCTTTCCCGCTCTAAATTTTTGATTTAGATAAAGAATTCAAAGAGCGGAGGGTTCTGGGTGTTCACGTATATAAGTAAATTTGCTTCTATTTGTTTGGCTGCTTTGGCTTTGATCGGCCTAAGCCTTCCTGTTTATTCACAAACGCCAACCGTTGAGGCGATCAAGGATAGAAACTTCGTGCGCTGTGGCGTGTCGATTAACCTGCGCGGGTTTTCTGAGCCGTTGCCCGATGGCCGTTGGGTCGGATTTGATGTGGATTATTGCCGGGCGGTTTCCGCTGCGATTTTTGGCGATCCGGATCGTGTTGAATATGTTCCATTGACGGGTTCGCAACGTTTCCCTGCATTGCAAAAAGGGGATGTCGACATGCTGAGCCGCGTGACGACCTGGACGTTTTCGCGTGATGTCGATTTGAAGTTGTCTTTTGCGGGCGTTGATTATTACGACGGTCAGGGCTTTTTGGTTGCCCGATCATCTGGCATTCGAGAGGCGCGTGAACTGCGCAATGCAGCTGTTTGCGTGCAGCGCGGCACCACAACTTTGTTGAACCTTAAAGATTTCTCAGATGTGAATGATCTGAATATCGAGATCATCGAGGTGGATGCAAATAACGAGGCGTTCACACTCTTCCGTGGGCGTCAATGTATTGCCTATACATCTGACCTTTCTTCGCTTGCGGCATCGCTGGCGCTGTCTTCTGATCCGAATTTTGCAACGATCTTGCCCGATGTGATTTCAAAAGAACCTTTGTCGCTTGTGGTCGCGGAAGGGGATGATGATTTCTTGGATATTGTGCGCTGGACGTTGAATGCAACGATCATCGCCGAAGAGCTTGGGATCACGCAATCCAATGTGCGTGACGTTCTTGTCGATGAAAACGCAACACCTGAAATGCGCCGCTTGCTGGGGGCAGAAGGTGAATTTGGCGAGAAGCTGGGGCTGCGTCCGGAATGGGCGGTTGATATCCTTGCCGCTGTTGGCAATTACGGCGAGATTTATGCCCGCCATGTTGGCCCTTTTACGCCCTTGCGTTTGAAGCGTGGCATTAACGCCCAATGGCGCGATGGTGGTTTGATTTACGCCCCACCATTCCGTTAATCCAAAGGACATCGCCGCGCCCCTATGGGCACGCCGCTGACACGATTGACGCCGCCCTTTCGGGGCGGCGATTTGCTTTTGGCACCTGATTTTCGTGAAGATACGCGCGTTTTTCATAGACGCTGGCGCGCGAATTATTTACGGATAGGGATATGGCGGATAAAAATAACGACCCAGAAATGGGCGAGCCCGAAGAGCAGGGACTGACCATTCGAGAACCTCTTAG
>CAZRFT010000387.1:0-1342 GCA_964599255.1 uncultured Neptunicoccus sp.
AATGGTGATGCCTGGTGACAACCTGAAGTTCAACGTAGAGCTAATCGCCCCAATCGCGATGGAAGCAAACTTGCGCTTCGCCATCCGCGAAGGCGGCCGCACAGTCGGTTCTGGCGTGGTCTCTAAAATCCACGAATAAGCCCTACTCGGGTTCGAAGAGGGCCGGGGCCCATAAAGCCTCGGTCGTCCTATCAACTCTAACGCCTAGGAAGGCAAAGAAATGCAAAGTCAAAACATTCGCATTCGCTTGAAGGCTTTCGATTACCGCGTGTTAGATGCGTCTACACAGGAAATCGTAAATACGGCGAAACGGACTGGCGCTCAGGTGCGCGGCCCGATCCCGTTGCCGAACAAGATTGAAAAATATACGGTTTTGCGTTCACCCCACGTGAACAAGAAATCTCGTGAACAATTCGAAATCCGCACGCATAAGCGCCTGTTGGATATCGTTGATCCAACTCCACAAACTGTTGACGCGCTGATGAAGCTCGATCTGGCAGCTGGTGTGGATGTTGAGATCAAACTTTAAGGGGGTATTTCATTATGCGCTCTGGAGTAATTGCAAAGAAATTGGGTATGACCCGTTTGTTTATGGATGACGGCCGTCAGGTTCCTGTCACCGTATTGCAAATGGAAAACCTACAGGTTGTTGCACAACGCACAAGCGAGAAGGACGGCTACACAGCGGTTCAGCTTGGTGCAGGTGCTGCCAAAGCAAAACGCCAATCTGCGGCGATGCGTGGTCACTTCGCAAAAGCGAAAGTTGAGCCAAAGCGTAAAATCGCAGAGTTCCGTGTTGCGCCTGAGAACCTAATCGAAGTTGGCGAAGAGATTGTCGCTTCTCACTTCGTTGAAGGTCAAAAGGTTGATGTTGCAGGCACATCTATCGGTAAAGGTTTTGCCGGTGGTATGAAGCGCTGGAACTTTGGCGGTCTTCGTGCATCACACGGTGTTTCTATTTCACACCGTTCGCACGGTTCAACGGGTCAGTGTCAGGAACCAGGCCGCGTCTTCAAAGGTAAGAAGATGGCAGGTCACATGGGTGCCGCACGTGTTACAACCCAAAACCTAGAAGTTGTCCGCACAGACGTGGATCGCGGTTTGATCATGATCAAAGGCGCGGTTCCTGGCTCTAAAGGCGGTTGGGTAACTGTTAAGGATGCTGTGAAGAAGAAAGCACCAACGGATCTTCCGTTGCCTGCAGCGCTTCGTTCAACATTGGCACCTACAACAGAAGCACCTGCTGAGGACCAAACAGAAGAAGCAGTTGTAGATGCAGCAGAAGCAGCAGCACCAGAGGTCGAAGCGCCTGTGGAAGCAGCGGCGCCTGAGGCCGAAGCAG
>CAZRFT010000388.1:0-3563 GCA_964599255.1 uncultured Neptunicoccus sp.
CTCTGACACCATTGCGCCCATATTTGCGCCGAATTCTTTACGGTCAATACCATCACCCACAGACAATGATTTCGCGATAGAGCTGGCGCGTTCAACCAATTCTTCGCGCCGACTTTCATGGACGATGACGCGGCTCATTGCGGAACAAACCTGACCCGCGTTGAAGAATATCCCCCATCGGATATCATTCTCGAAGGCTTCTAAATCAGCATCCTCATGAACGATTGCAGCAGATTTTCCGCCAAGCTCTAGCACACAAGGCACAACATGCTTTGCCGCTGCTTCCGCGATCCGCTGGCCAGTGGCAACGGAACCTGTGAAAACAATCTGATTGACGCCCTCATGCTCGCAAAGCGCTTGGCCCGCTTCATGCCCATAGCCACAAAGGACATTTACCGCCCCATCGGGTAATCCAGCTGCTTCCGCAGCTTCAGCAAAGATGTAATTTGTGATTGGTGTCAGTTCTGGTGATTTGATGATACAGGCATTTCCTGTGGTCAAAGCGGCAGAGAGCGATCTGGCTGTCATTTCCACCGGATAGTTCCAAGGTATAACCTGAGCGGATACGCCGAATGGCTCGTAATGCGTGAAGTCAAAATAGCCATCGCCCAAGGGGATAGAGCGACCCTCTACCGTTTCGGCCTGATTGCCGTAATATTCAAAATACCGAACAGCCCCATCAATTTCGATTAGGCTTTCCCAATAAGGCTTTCCTTGTTCCAAACTAAGAAGTTCTGCTAATTCTTCGCGCTGAGAGGCAATGTAATCTCCCATTTTTCGCACCATACGGTGGCGTTCAACCGGCCGCAGTGACGAGAGGGCGCGAGATTGATGCACGGCTTGTGCCGCTTCTACGGCTTTGTTGACATCTGAAGCGTTGGCGAG
Source organism: uncultured Neptunicoccus sp. (assembly GCA_964599255.1). Taxonomy (GTDB): domain Bacteria; phylum Pseudomonadota; class Alphaproteobacteria; order Rhodobacterales; family Rhodobacteraceae; genus Amylibacter. Next base: position 886 of record CAZRFT010000388.1, read on the forward strand.
CGCTTGTTCTGCCAGTTTTTCACCCGTGGCTGGATTATCAACGGTCAATCGACCGCTGCCACCATCAACCCATTTGCCGCCAATGTAATTTTGCCAATAGTCTTTCATTAATTAAAACTCCGTAACAACACTGATGCCAGGGGCTTGAGCGCCTTCCATTGCAAGAAGCGCGGGTTCTACACCCATCAGGTTGATCCTGTCTGTGATCATTTTATCCAACGGCATATTTGTTTCAGATACAAGGTGCATCAAACTAGTGAATCCTTGCGGTGCGATACCACGCGTGCCGTGAATTGATAGCTGGCGCGAATAGACCAAATCTAGAAGGGGAAGGGTAGGTGTCGCGTCCTTTCCCGTCGGCATACCTATCTGCACGTAGCGTCCCAATTTTCGAAGGGAGCGAAGGGCTTGATCGAAGGTTGCCTCTTTACCCAAGGCCTCGATTGCTAGATCAGCGCCACCATTGGTTAATTCAACGATCCTATCTGGCGCATGCCCATCTTTGGAATTGATTAGATGGTGCGCGCCCAGTTTTTTAGCAAGTTCAAGTGCTTCATCAGAAACATCGACCGCTATAACATTTGCGCCGAGCGCATTTGCTATCATCACCGCCGAAAGGCCAACGCCGCCAGCACCGAAAATCGCAATGGTTTGATCAGATTTCAGACCTCCGCGCTCTACCACAGCGCGAAATGCTGTTGTGACGCGACACCCCATTCCGGCCGCAGTGTCAAAATCCATTTCGTCGGGGAGGGCAACCAAATTGAAATCTGCATTGGGAACCGCAATAAGCTCGGCGAACGCCCCTTGCATTGTGAACCCTATAACGTTTTGGCTGTTACAAATTGTGGCGTTTCCACTTCGACAATCAATGCAAGCGCCGCAACCTAGGATGAAGGGGGCAGTAACACGTTGACCCTTTTTGATTTTTGTATTCGGTCCGACTTCTTCAACCACACCAGCCAGTTCATGGCCCATGATATGTGGGTAGGAAACATCAGGATCGACTCCCTCCCATGCATGATGGTCAGAGCGACAGACGCCGCAGGCTTTTATACGAATGATCGCGCCATCAGCAGGGCAAACGGGATCATCGACATTTTCCACAGCCAAAGCGCCACGCGCCTTATGAGCAATTAAAGCACGCACGTCTTAGACTTTGATCCGATGTTGATAGAGATGCTTATAATGAGGGATCATGCGTCGATAGACTTGTTTCACATGATCAGGCGCATCATCGATATCGATATGCTTAGATTTTTGCGGGGCAAGACCAGTTGATTTGGCAAGATTGTGATGAAACGACCCGCCGTCCCACCAACTATGTTCTGAAGGATCGCCTCCTGGTTCCCAGGATAGGGCATCTTCGATGAATTCGATCCCAACGGCGTCACAATAGGCCTCTACTACCTGATGTGGTTTTTCAAGCAGATCATCGCTGTCGATGACAGGCGGTGGTGTCCCATTGTTTAGGGCCGTCACCAAGTCAAACAATGCACGCTGTTCGGGGAATCCAATTTCCCCTTCGTGAAAATCTGGCCACTGCTTATAGGTGGAAGTGATTGTTTTTGCGGGATTTCTTATCAAAAAACTGTGCGTGAAATTCGATAAGAATTCGGGTGTCCACATATGGTTGATGTAATGTGGAAAATCTTTGGTGAATATCGGGCCCTTTGCGGCGCGTGCCTGAATGTCCTTCCAAACAGTATCAAGCGTCAAGCCTGGGGTGGTAACCTCACCTTCCTTGAAACGATGCCAAAGAGGTGCTTCCCCTTGATACCAAGCCTCGCCAAAAGGTTCATGTAGGCAATCCAGATCACCACGCTGGCGCATCATCCATTCAAATGCCGTAGAGGTTGAACGCGGCACAGCCCAAAGCGCTACAATTTTATGCATTCAATGTCTCCATTAATGCGCCGTGAGAGCCAACAGGGCTGACGCCTAACGATTTAAAGATGCGCCAATGAAGCGCTGTGTCGTGCCCAATCACAGGCTTTCCCAACGCCTTTTCAAGCATGGGGGTCAGATGAATGGGGCGTTCAGGTATGCCGTCCGCATTTCTAAAATTGCACATACCGTTGATTAAATAGGCATCAGCATTCGGGGCTTTATTGGCGACATATTCGAAAGATTTTAGCGCCAGATCGCCCTCAAATACCCATCTATATTCGTTGACCTCTTCTTGGCTTTGGAACCATCCCTGATCATGAAAATTTCCGGCCCAAATCATATCAAAACCCGCTTCTTTCAAAAAAGCTACGGTCCCTTGCCACCAATCAGGCCAATGATAGGCAGCGTTTAGTGCGATCTTTTCGACATTCATGGCGCGCAAAGCTTCGACCATTGCGTAGCCTGCCATATGGAACCGGGTGCCATATTTCTCTGACAAATCTTCGCAATGCTGGCGGATGCCCTTAACACCAAGCCCCGATGCATGAACCCAATTGGACCCAACTTGACCGCATACATCGACCCCATTGCGCGACATGCAGTGTACGAAATCATCCATCATGCCAAAATTCTGTTTTCGTTGATCGAGCCCGTGGGCATAGTCAGGAGCGTGAAGCATCCAACCATGTACACCCACCGAACGCGGCGCCATGCGCAAAAAATCAGAAGGGGCGGCGTCATAGTCAAATGGCGGGCAGGTAAAACCCACTTGGTGTGGGAAGAGCTTG
>CAZRFT010000389.1:0-9852 GCA_964599255.1 uncultured Neptunicoccus sp.
TAGGCATCCACAAGCTCTTCGGCGGCTTGCAAGTCAACGGAAACGAGTTGGCTTACACCCTGTTCCTGCATCGTTACACCGAACAAGCGATCCATACGCGCCATAGTCACCGCGTGGTGGGTGATAATCAAAAAGCGGGTATCGGTCCGACTAACCATTTCGTCAAGCATGTCACAAAAACGATTCACGTTCGCATCGTCGAGAGGCGCATCAACCTCATCAAGCACACAAATCGGCGCCGGATTAGCAAGGAATACAGCGAAAATTAGTGCGGAAGCTGTTAGGGTTTGTTCGCCGCCTGAAAGAAGCGAAAGCGTCGATAACTTTTTGCCGGGGGGCTGGCACATAATCTCTAGCCCGGCTTCAAGCGGATCGTCACTTTCTACCAATACAAGATTAGCCTCGCCGCCGTTGAATAGTCGCTTAAAGAGCATTGAGAAGTTTTTGTTCACCTCTTCAAACGCATTCAAAAGTCGTTCACGGCCTTCTTTGTTCAATTCCGCAATGCCGCGGCGAAGTTCGCGGATCGCCTGTTCTAGGTCCGTGCGCTCAGTGAAAAGTTCATCGCGTTCCACGCTGACTTCTTTCGCATCTTCTTCAGCACGCAGGTTCACCGCACCTAGCGCATCACGTTGCCGACGAAGTCGGGTAACATCCGCCTCAACGCGATCTGCATTTGGCATTTTTTCAGGATCAGTATCCAGGCTCTCAAGAAGTTTCTGCGGCGTGGTTTGCATTTCCTCTGCAATCCGTTCGGCGGCCATTGTGACCTGAGCTTCGGCGGCTTCCGCAACCGCTTCTGCCCGCGCACGCGTTTCACGAGCAGCTGACGCATTGCTTTCCATTTCACGCATGGCAGCTTCCAACTTGCGATGGGCACCTTCGGCCTCTGCAAGTTTTTCAGAGGCTTCGCGGTGACGCGCTTCTGCATCCTCAATCGCTTTGTTCATCTCGTCTCGCTTAGCGGCAATCTCTTCTGGCGCTGCCGTTGCTGAGGCGAGCGAAGCTTGGCTTTCTTCTTTGCGCTTCGCAAGTTCTTCAATGCGTTTTTCAGCGCTTGTCTGACGATGTTTCCACCCCGAAATCTCTTTAATGACCTCTTGGCGACGTTTGTCGCGTGCTTCACCTTCGCGGCGCGCATCATCAGCCATGGTACGTTTGGAAATCATTGTCACTCGGGCCGCTTCTACCGCTATTTTCATAGCTTCAACTTGATCGCGTGACTGCTCTAAGTCTCCAAGCTCTTTTGCCCCAGCTTCCGCAGATTTCAGGGAATCGCGTGCTTGTGTGCAATCCGCCTGTAGTCGCGTTTGCGCAAGGTCTAGCGTCTCTTTCTTGCCAGCCAATGTATCGCGATCCGCTGTCACGCGCGACAGTGTCCGGTTCGCTTCAGCTAGCGATTCATCGGCATGTTTGCGGGCGTCGCGCGCTGCTTTTTCTTTGGCTAAAAGCGCCTCTAGATTTGCATGATTTTCATCGAATGCAGATCTCGCTTTTTGCAACACATCTTCTGCATCTTTCAGTGCCGCTTGTAGTTCTCCCAAGCGGTTCATTTGCTTAAGACGAAGCGCCGAGGTGGACGGCGCATCAGCAGCGGCTTGCACAAAACCGTCCCAACGCCATAAATCACCTGCTAAGGTCACAAGACGCTGACCAGGCTTCAGTTGTGACTGAAGTGCTGCGCCATCTGCGGCTTCCACTAACCCGATTTGTGCCAAACGCCGCGTCAGCACACCTGGTGCACTGACATGTGCGGCCAAGGGCTCCACTCCGTCAGGCAAAGACGCAGAATTCGAATAATCTGGCAAACTTGCCCAGCCAGAGACGCCATTTTTATCAACAATTGGCGCCTTCAGATCATCCGCTAATGCAGCACCGAGGGCGGCCTCATAACCAGCATCCGCCCGCGTTTGATCAAGGAGCTGAGCCCCGCCATCACTATCCCGCGCAATCACATTTTCCAACGCCTGTGCCTCGGCGCGAAGAGCATTCGCTTCTCCTTCGGCGTGACTAAGTGCAGCACGTGCATCAGCCTCTGAAGATTGCGCAGTTACCCGTGCCGCTTCGGCATCTAAAAGCTCTTGTTCGGTTTTCGCGATTGCTCCATCGGCATTCGCCTGCGCCGTTGTCGCCGTCTTCAGAGCCGCCTCGGCAGTTTCAAGCTTGCCGACGATTTCCGCCACAGAAGCGGAAGCCTCCTCAGCCTCGTTTTCCCGCTTGGCCAATAACGCCGTTGCTTCTTCTAGCAGGCGATCGGCAGATTGATGTCGAGCGGCAAGGCGCGCTGCATCTTCCGTTAATTTATCAAGTTCGCTTTCTTTTTCTGAAAGCACGCCTGCTGCGTCTCGCGCTTCGTTTTGAACTTCTTCAAGTTTATCTGAAAAGCCCTCAGTAGCCTTCATGATTTGCTCTTGTTCCCAAACAAGCGATTTGACAGTCTCTTCCGCGTCCTTGTTGAGGTCTGCTTCGCGGGTCATATCAAGGCCGAGCTGTTCGATGCGCGATTTCAGCGTATCAATTTGATCTTTAGCGCGTGCTTCGCGCTCAGCTAAATTGTCTCGTTCAACGATTAAACGTTGATGGATCGATGCGGCGATAGCCTGTTCTTCACGCAAAGGTGGCAACGCCTCTTCAGACGCCTCGCGAATGCCTGATGATTTCGTTGCTTCAGTGGTTGCAGCGGCCGCAGCTTTGGTGGCTTCGGTCAACTCTTCGGCGGCCTTCGCCCGCGTTAGGTCCGCTTCTTTCCAGCGACGATAGAGCAGCAATCCTTCTGACTTTCGCAGCTCCTCGCCAATTTCACGATACCTTTGCGCCTGACGCGCCTGTTTTTCTAACGACTTCAATTGACTGTCGAGTTGTTCCACAACATCGTCAACGCGTGCCAAATTCGTCTCTGCGTTTTTGAGCTTGAGCTCAGCTTCATGGCGACGCTGATACAGTCCTGAAATACCAGCTGCTTCTTCCAAGATACGACGGCGCGCTTTGGGTTTGGCGTTGATCAATTCAGAAATTTGGCCCTGCCGAACAAGTGCAGGGGAATGCGCACCCGTGGAGGCATCCGCAAAAAGCATTTGAATATCGCGCGCGCGGCTATCCTTACCATTAACTTTATAGGCTGACCCAACATCTCTTGTGATCCGACGAATAATTTCGAGCTTATCCTCTTTGTTAAAAGCAGCAGGTGCTAAGCGTTCTGCATTGTCGAGCAACAGAGCAACTTCCGCATCGTTTCGGGCCGCACGACTTTCGGCGCCTGCGAAGATCACATCTTCCATCCCTCCACCGCGCATTGCAGTGGGGCGATTTTCGCCCATCACCCAGCGCAAAGCCTCTAGCAAGTTGGATTTCCCGCACCCATTGGGGCCAACAACCCCGGTAAGCCCATCGGCAATCACCAATTCGGTTGGATCCACAAAACTTTTGAACCCAGTTAATCTGATTTTCGAAAATCGCACGTCGGCTTACCTGTTTTGCTCTTTATGATTCTTGTTTTCCCTAAATTCCGCGCTAAGGCGGTCTAGAGTCAAACAAATTTCACCGTATATGGTGGAAAAGGTAGAGTTATCCACAACATATTGCGGCAATTTGTGATATTTGCCAGTTTTTCGGCAAAAAATAGCAATCGCATCAACGGGAATGAGCGAAAACTCGTTCAAATAGGTCGCAATTTGTCTTGCGAAACCGCTTCTCTATTGCGACAACGGGCTACGTTCGGTTCCCCGTTAAAGAATCTAAATTCTGGGGATGAAATGGGAATGTAGGAGGGGAAGACCAAATTAGGGCCCCAGCTACAACCGCCCCCGCGACTGTGCGTCAGGAGCGTTGCCAAACTAGCCACTGGGAAACTGGGAAGGCAGGCAAGCGCGATGATTGACAAGTCAGGAGACCAGCCGTGCAAAACAACTTTAACGGACGGGGTGTATCCGTGATGGTTAGGGCAATCGCTCCATCGCATCTCACCCCCCTATCTTAGGGGATAGACATGAAAAAACTTCTTCTTTCGCTGGCAGCATTCGGCGTTACAGCTCCTGCCTTTGCCCACCACCCATTGGCTGGTGCACCAATGGAAACGTTCGCGCAAGGCGTGCTTTCTGGGGTTGGGCACCCCATCTTGGGCTTTGACCATCTCTTCTTTATCGCATTGATCGGCATCGCTGCCCTTTACACAGGGCGACGCTTCGGAGCACCGCTCGCGTTTATCGGCGCGATGCTTGCTGGCACGCTCATGATGTCTTTCGGGATCGCTCTTCCCGCAATCGAGCCGATGATTATTCTGTCACTTCTGGCTCTTGGCGCAGTTGTTGCCTCTGGACGGGCGATGACAGCCGTCACGGCAATGGCATTGTTTGCGGTCTCAGGTCTATTTCACGGCATGGCATTTGGCGAAAGCATTGCGGCCCAAGAGGCTGGAATGGGTATGCAAGTACTTGTAGGCTACCTAATCGGTCTTGGTGTCACACAATATCTAATCGCATTGGCGGCTGGTTGGGTCGCGTTCACCGCGTGGAAAGCAACAGAAGCCACCGCAATCCAGGCACGCTTAGCAGGCGCAGTGGTTGCCGGAATGGGTCTTTTCTTGGGCCTAGAGGCGATCGAAGGTGCCGCATTCGCGGCCCTCGGCCTTGGGTAAGAGCTAGAACCAGAAATTTCGTCAAGGCCGCGAACATTCGCGGCCTTGTCCTTTTGACAACAGCAACAACAACACGGACACAGGCAAATGATGCAAAAAATTCCCGCAACTATTATCACAGGCTTTCTGGGCGCTGGGAAAACAACGTTGATCCGCCATATGCTGGAAAATGCAAATGGCCGCCGGATTGCTTTGATCATTAACGAATTTGGGGATTTGGGCGTCGACGGGGGTATCCTGAAAGGGTGCGGTGATGAGACCTGTCGCGAAGAGGACGTCATGGAGCTATCCAACGGTTGTATCTGTTGCACCGTTGCAGATGACTTTGTCCCAACACTCGAAAAACTCTTGGGACGTGAAGACAAGCCTGATCATATTGTAATCGAAACCTCGGGCCTCGCTTTACCCCAGCCATTGGTGCGCGCTTTTAACTGGCCCGAAATCTCAACGAAAGTGACTGTCGATGGGGTTGTTACTGTCGTAGATGGGAAAGCCGTTAGCGAAGGCCGCTTTGCCCATTCGGTAGAAGCCGTGGATGCGCAGCGCGCGATGGATGAAAATCTGGATCACGAAACTCCGCTTTCAGAATTATTTGAAGATCAAATCGCCTGCGCCGACATGATCGTTGTGAATAAAACGGATTTGTTAAGCACGGAGGAAGCCTCAAACTTAACAACTAAGCTCGATGATGAGGCGCGAGAAGGCGTTCAGGTTGTAAAGGCAAGCATGGGTGCCCTTCCAGTGGATGTATTGTTGGGTCAAGGAGTGGGCGCCGAAAATGATTTATCCGCTCGGCGCGAGTTACATCACCACCATCATGATCATGATCACTACGATGATCACCATGACGATCACCACGAGCACACTCATGGCCATGATGAGTTTGAGAGTTTTGTTTTTGAACGCGGGGTCGTAGCAGATCTTGAGGCGTATAAAGCCAAGGTGGAACAAACCATTCGCGATAATGATATCCTGCGATTGAAAGGTTTCTTAGCGCTTGAAGGGAAACCCATGCGCCTTGTTCTGCAAGCTGTAGGTCCACGGATTGAAACATATTTCGATCAAAAGCGCGATAATGATATCAGCCGTTTAGTTGTAATTGGTCAATCTGGTCTGGATCGTTCCGCGATTGAATCTGCACTTTCTGAATGAGTGTTGAGATCAAAATAGGCTCCCCTTTAGGCGCTGACGCGCGCAAGCTGATTGCGCAGAGCGAGGAAGTACTGCGGTCTTTTTATTCCGAAGATGAATGCTTTTCCTTCACTCCAGAGGAACTTGTCGCAGAACATATCGATTTCTACCTAGCTTCTATTGATGGCGAGGCAATGGGCTGCGTTGCCTTGGTGCAGAAAAAAAATTACGGCGAGATTAAACGCCTTTTTGTGTCGACGAAAGCGCGCGGCAAGGGGCTAGCTAAACAGCTTATGGCTAGACTAGAAGCGGATGCAAAAGCGGCAGGTCTTAATAGCGTAAAGCTTGAGACTGGAGAGAAACTTGTCGAAGCGGTTCAACTTTATCATTCACTAGGCTATTCCGTTTGCGGCCCGTTTGGAAGCTACGAGGATCTACCCGCAAGCCTATTTATGACCAAACAGCTATGAAGCTAACTTATACCCGCATGCAGGTCATAAATACTACGCTCGATCCAAAAATGGCCTTCGGTCTCCGTTTCCGGCAATCGATCACCTGTGGCGCAAGCAATGTAGCGGTTTGTTCTATCTCCATGTTCGTCCATCTCTTCAAAAATCGACCTGAACGCGACGCGCTCTCCTGGTTTATGAAGTTGTCTCGAATGATAGCTCATCTCGCTTTCACCCCCTTCCCACGGGATGAGGTGATAAAATTTCAATCTCAAAAAAAGTTAACGCTTAAAATCTGATGCATTTACTCGCCGCAAGCCCAGGAAGTATTGACGATGGCTCAGAACCTTTTGATTTGGGTCAAACACCTGGAGACATCGTATTTATCTCTGCTGCAGATACTGAGCTTGCAGCTCTATCTGCTGCACGGGGCGAAATGATCGATCCGCCAGATTTGAGATTAGGCAACCTTAATCATTTAAGACACCCAATGTCGGTGGATTTGCACATCGATCAATGTGCGCGACACGCAAAACTTATTGTGATCCGTGCACTAGGTGGCTTGGGATACTGGAAATATGCCATTGAGAATTATGCCGCACGATGTGTGCCTGAGGGCGTTAAGCTTGCTGTTTTGCCAGGCGATGACAAACCAGATGAAGCTCTTTTCGAACTCAGCACAATTGAGCGCGCCGATTGGGAAGCGCTTTGGGCCTATTTGGTTGAAGGCGGACCTGAAAACGCAATCCATTTCTTGGACTACACGAAGGCTATCTTAGGGACACAGGACTATCCACCCGCACCAAAACCACTTCTCAAAGCAGGTCTTTATTGGCCAGGCGTTGGGATCGCTAGCCTTGCTGATTTCGAAGATCAATGGCCTACGGTCGGGGCGGTCGTACCGATTATTTTTTACCGCGCGTTGGTCGAAGGCGCAGGGCTTCATCCGATTAATCGGCTGGTCAAAGCTTTACTCGCACGCGGATTGCGCCCAATGCCCATTTTCCTAGCCTCGTTAAAAGATCCTCTTTCTCAGGGCGTATTAGAAGAGCTCTTGGCTGCCCATAATCCTTCTGTCATTCTCAACGCCACCAGCTTTGCTGTTGGCGATTTCGAAAGCCAACAACAGGGGGCGGGCTCGGGGGTATCGAACCCCCTCGCCCGCGGGCCCGCGAAAGGCGTGCCAGTATTCCAAATTATTCTTTCGAGCTCCAACGAGGAGGCTTGGGAGGAAAGTGACGCTGGGCTGTCCCCAAGAGATATCGCGATGAATGTCGCACTGCCGGAAGTGGATGGTCGTATATTATCGCGGGCAATCTCTTTTAAAGGTGAGGCTTTCTTTGACGAGGCGACCCAATGCCCAATTGCAAGTTACCGCGCACGCGGGGATCGCGTGGAATTTGTAGCTGAACTCGCTAAAAATTGGGCAGCACTGCGCAACAAAGAAACATCAGCTAAAAAAGTTGGTTTTATTCTCGCGAACTATCCAAACAAGGACGGCCGCCTTGCAAATGGGGTTGGCTTGGACACCCCGCAAGCAACCGTAGATATGCTTCATCGATTGTCTGAGGAAGGGTATCATACGCTTGAACTTCCTGCGGACAGAAAAGCGTTGATGGAAACCATTTTAACTGGGCCAACCAATTGGTTGACGGAGCGCGTGGAAACCAAGGGCGGTCAATTTTTGAGTTTGGATAGATACAAAGCGATCTATGCAGAACTTCCATATGACGCACGGCAAGCCTTGGAGGCGCGCTGGGGTCAACCCGAAGACGATCCCTATGTTGAAGGGGACGCCTTCAAATTATCGATTTTTGAATATGGGAACCTGTGCGTCGGAATTCAGCCTGCGCGGGGATATAATATTGATCCAACCGATACTTATCACGCACCCGATCTGGTGCCCCCGCATCACTATCTAGCGTTTTATTTTTGGTTGCGTGAGGTTTATAATTCGGACGCTCTGGTGCATATGGGCAAGCACGGGAACCTGGAATGGCTACCTGGCAAAGCTACCGCATTGTCCGAAACTTGCTGGCCAGAGATTGTGCTTGGCGCGACACCAAATCTTTATCCGTTCATCGTTAATGACCCCGGAGAGGGCACTCAGGCCAAACGTCGGATTTGTGCAACAATATTGGATCATTTAACCCCGCCCCTAACGCGTGCCGAAAGCTATGGGCCGCTGCGTGATCTTGAAGCGTTGGTCGATGAATACTACGAGGCCATGGGGGTTGATAAAAGACGCATTGATCATCTGAAAAAGGAAATCCTTTCGCTTACTGCAACGACAGGGATCGACAAAGATGTCGGAATGGAGGGGGAAACAGAGGAGGATCTTCAAAAGCTGGATGCCTATCTTTGTGAACTTAAAGAGGCGCAAATTCGCGACGGGCTGCACATCTTCGGTAGCGCGCCAACGGGCGAACTTGCCGACAACCTCGCACTCGCCTTGGTAAGAATTCCTCGTGGGGATGGGCTAGGGGAAAAAGCAAGTATTCAAAGGGCTTTAGCAGATGATCTTAATCTAGATTTCGATCCATTGGACTGTGAAATGGCAAAGCCCTGGAATTTGCAAAAGCCAGACGTTTTAACAAATATAAGTGGCTCAAATTGGCGCAGCTACGGTGATGCGGTCGAACGAATTGAATTGCTTGCCTTAAATCTTATTAATGGCACGCAACTTGTTGAAAATCTTGAAAAAACAAAAATCGTTCTTGCGTATGTAGAGAATACGATCAAACCAATGATCGCAGCTTGTGGTTTGAATGAAACTGATGCGTTAATAAAAGGTTTAGAAGGCCGCGCTATTGCCCCAGGTCCATCGGGTGCACCCACACGGGGACGCTTGGATGTATTGCCAACAGGTCGCAATTTCTATTCCGTTGATAGCCGTGCATTGCCAACGCCCACCGCTTGGGCGTTGGGTTGGAAAAGTGCAAATCTTTTGATCGACAAACACCTTCAAACCGAAGGGGACTACCCCCGTTCCTTGCTGCTGACAGCATGGGGCACGGCCAACATGCGCACCGGTGGCGATGATATCGCCCAAGCGTTGGCTTTAATGGGTGTGAAGCCCAAATGGGATAGTGCAAACCGACGGGTGACCGGATTTGAGGTTATGCCACTCTCGGTTCTTGACAGACCACGCGTGGATGTAACTTTACGCATCTCTGGCTTTTTCCGCGATGCATTCCCCCAGCAGATTGATTTGGTCGATAGCGCCGCACGCGCAATCCAAGAACTGGATGAACCAGAAGACATGAACGCAGCCGCCGCACGTTTCAAACGCGAAGGCGACGCAGGGGCTGCGCGCGTCTTTGGGTCAAAGCCGGGGGCCTACGGTGCAGGTCTTCAGGCGATGATTGATGAGCGGCTGTGGAAAAGCCGTGAAGATTTGGCAGATGCCTATCTTGAATGGGGAAGCTATGCCTATGGCGGCGGTAAGGAAGGCGTTCGATCACAAGGCGCGATGAAGACAAGGCTGTCACAAGTCGAAGCTGTCGTTCAGAACCAGGACAATCGCGAGCACGATGTTTTAGATAGCGATGACTACTACCAATTCGAAGGAGGTGCAGCGGCGGCCGTGGCTTCCATTCAAGGTAGAGACCGCCCCATATATCACAACGACCATTCTCG